>JALHLM010000050.1:12170-18122 GCA_022844585.1 Pirellulales bacterium
GGACAGTTGGTGCTGCTTAACGACGGCCAGCCGCTGATCTCAGTCGAATTGAAACCCGGCGTGGATGGCGCCAATACCGGTCAACTGACCGTCCTGGCCGATCAATTCTTCAAGCAGAAGCATACGAGCAAGCTCGACCTCATACTTTCAGCGGATCTCGCCACAGCCAGCACAGGCATGTCCGGCGATGGCGACCATGAGGGGCAATTGCGCTTTAAATCGCAGGTCCAGCCCGGCGTCCTGAAGCACGGGACGGCGACACCGATTTTTATCTTCGAGGGGCAAGTTTTCGAATTGGTGGTGCAATGACGTGAACGCCTTGCGCCGGATTTGAACCGTCCCCGCTCATCTGCTACCATGCCGTTAATTGCGGTGCGCCAGACCAGGGCCGCCACATACCCCATGCGGGAGTAGCTCAGGGGTAGAGCGCTAGCTTCCCAAGCTGGATGTCGCGAGTTCGAATCTCGTCTCCCGCTCTGAACGTAAGTTAAGCCGAAACAATCATTTCTGTTACCTGCCGGTGGTCGGCAGTGCGGCTCGGAAGTCCAACCAGGACTTTGGTAATACTACCAAGGTTCTGGCAAATTGGGCAAAACGAGGACGCACTCCGTGGCAAAACAACTTCGGCGTTTGAAGGCACCTCCCCGGTACACTCTTCATCGCGCAACGGGGCAAGCGCGCGTCGTCATCAACGGACGGCATATCTATCTCGGGCCGTACGACTCCGCGGGATCCAAGCAGCGGTACGGCCAATTGATCGCGGAACTGGCGGTGCAACCGACGATCGCCCCGACGACGAGCGCTCCGCGGGCTACCGTGCTCGAGTTGATCGCGGCGTATTGGACGTGGGCGGTTGACTACTACCGCAAGCCGTCCGGGGAACCGACCGGGCAGCAAGATTTGATCCGGCTGAGCCTGCGACCGCTGCGGGAGTTGTATGGCGACCTACCGGCGAACAAATTCTCGCCGCTCATGCTCGACGCTGTCCGACGCACGATGATTTCCTCCGGGCGCTTGTGCCGGAAGGAAATCAATCGGCGAACCAACCTGATCCGAGGCGCGTTCAAGTGGGGAGTTTCCAAGGGGCTGGTGAAAGTTCGCATTTGGCGGGCTCTCACTGCGCTGGATCCGCTGAGGGCCGGACATATGGCGGCTCGCGAGCGGCCATCGATCAAACCGGTGGCATGGCAAATCTTCGAAGCGACGCTGCCCTTCCTGCCGCAAGTGTTGAGCGACGCCGCAAAGGTGCAGCGGTACGCAGGTTGTCGGCCCGGCGAAATCCTCGCGATTCGGCCGGCAGACGTAGATCGCTCATTGCAGCCGTGGCGCTACACGCCGGCCACGCACAAGAACGAACACCTTGAACGGCAGCGTGTGATTTACCTCGGGCCCAAAGCGCAGGCGATCCTCGCACCATACTTACTTCGGTCGTCCGAGGCATTTTGCTTTTCTCCCGCGGACAATGAGGGGCAGAGGAAGGAAGCAATGCGCGCGAACCGCAAGTCACCGGTCCAGCCGAGCCAGCAGGATCGACGCCGAACGGCGCCTCGCCGGAAACCACGCGAGCAATACGACAGGACCACTTATCGCCGCGCGATTGTGCGTGCCGTCGAGCGCGCGAACCGTCATCGCGAAGTTCCCTTGCCGCGCTGGCATCCTAACCAACTGCGCCACGCTGCCGCGACGGAACTGCGCGAGAAGGCGGGGATCGATGTTGCCTCGACCGTCCTGGGACTTGCGAAGCCAGACACGACACTGAGTTATGCCGAGGCCGACCGTGTGAAAGCCGCAAATAATGTAGTGCTGCGCCTTGGGTAGCGGAGGCCGCAACCTATACTGCGCCGGTGCATAGAATGGATGACCGTAAATATTCGTGGCGAGTATTGACATTGTCTAATAGCATTGATATTTTCCAGACGCCCTGGCGGCAAGACCACCGACGGGCAACCGGTTTTCAGAGTTGGTGGTCGCATCAGATTGGAATCCCGTCTGATACATGTCGCAGCGATTCACTTAATTCGAGGCGTGACGGAACTGCCCGGTCCAGGCCTCCCATCGAGGTCGCACTTTGACCGACGGTGTTTGCGCACTCGAATGAGAATCCCCCGTTTCTGGGTAGCAGAACCCGCTCCGGCCCCGACGTCAAAGCACGTCGCATTTCGGCCGGCGGTCCCAGTTCAACGAACGGGATTATCGACGCCTTGTTGCGCATTGTGATCGGCGGTCGCCAACTAAAACCCATGACGAGAATCGCGCAGAGCGTGGTGTATCTGACACTCGCCGAGGCGACCGGAGCTATGCCCGGCCAGGTGTCTCTTTCAACTATCTGGCGTTACGTGCTCAAGGGTGTGCGAGGCGTAAAGCTCTCGACGATCGTCCGCGGCGGCAGGCGCCTCACCACGCCGGCAATGATCGATGCGTTTGTCGCGGCCACCACGGCCGCGGCGAACGGAACGCCGGCGCCATCAGCGAAGAATCAGGCTTCCGCGGCGCAACGGCGCGCAAAGTCGATTTGCGACCAGGCTGGTATTTAAGGGGACCGGCCATGGCGCGCTCGACTTGGATCAAGCTCCCTACGGACCTCGCGGAGAACCCTCGGACTTTGGCGATCGCCGAACGGCTGCGCCTCGATCCTGCGATCGCGGATGCTTTCTCCGCGCTGTCCGCGGACAGTCCGTGCATAGATCAGATCAGACAAGACAAGAGGTAGCTGATAGTAAATGCGCGCGGGAGAAGGGACTCGTAAGCAAACCTCAGAGCGCCCCGGCGCGTAATGGGACCGGAGACCTGGTTGTGACGATGGCCGACGCCGAGGCCATCGAACGCGTCGCGTCGGTCATCTTCCGCCGCTGCAACTACAATGGCGACGATGGTCGGCTGGTCTGGGAGATCGCCGCGCTGGTGAACAAACGGCGCATCAGCGAGGCCGAGGCTTTTGGCGCGGCTAAAGGTGTGAAGCTGGCGAAGTCGCGTCCGACGAATCCGATTGGCTACCTGCGAACGTCGCTCACTCGGGAGTGTGCTAAGCGACCGGATGATCGGGCGATCGAACTCGAAGTGGAGATCCGTCGCTTGAAGTGGCCTGATCGATGGTCTTTCGCAGTGCCGGATCTTCGATGTTGTCGTGACTTGTTGACCGTGGAGAAACAACACAGCTAAAGAAAAGGTCGGAAACATAGTCTAGCAAAGTGAACGAGTGGATTGCGACGCGGCGTTCGCGGCGTTCATGGTCGAAAGCCGCATGGCCGAGCTGACACTGCGGAATGCCGAGGCCGCCGCCCGTCGCCAAGCCGAGGCGGTGGTGTGAGGTCGCGAGATCCGTAACGAGGGGACGTCGCCAACTCGAAAGGCAGCGAGTGTGAAATGCATAGCGACATAAGCGTGATGGTCACCAGGCTTGGGGCGGCATGGCTCGTCGGAGCAGGCGCGGGAAGGGTCAGAAGGCGTTTTACATTCTCGCTCGCTGCGTGAAGAAACGAACCGTCAAGGATGAGGGTGGCGAGGAGGGCGAGAATACCTACGTCGCCGGGTTTCGCGGCGTGGCGGTCTTCGCGCTTGAGCAGACCGAGGGCGAGCCGGTCAAACCGGCCGACCCGGCGCTGGCGGCGTGGATCGATCAACTGCCGTTGGTCGACGTCGCCCGTGGCTGGGGGCTCTACGTGCGAGTTTTCAGCGGCCAGGGTGCGCGCTGCTATGGCAAATACTATCGGCGCGGAATCGCGCTCGGCGTCGAGAACCTTTCAACCTGGTGTCACGAGCTGGTGCATGCGGCCGACGATCGCCTGCACGGGCTGGAGGGTGGTCAGCGTTGGGATCAGGAAATTATCGCCGAGCTGGGTGGCGCAAATTCTGCTGGAGGTGCTGGGTTTTGAACGTGACTCCGATCGTGGTGGCTGCTGGAAGTATGTGAGCGGTTACGCGGAGAGCGCCGAATTGGAGCCGGTCGCCGCTTGTCAGAAGGTGCTGAAGCACACTTGCGACGCGGTGGCGTTGATTCTCGACACGGCCCGCGAGCTCGCCGCGGCGGAAGTGGTCGCGTGAGTTGGTCGCAGGAGTTGCGGCGCGAGGCCCGGCGGCAGGGCCTCGCATGGAACGACGTGCGGGGCGTGTTTGAACAGCTTTGGCAGGGGGAGAAGTTGCAGCGCGAACGAGCCAACGAGGTGCGGCAAACGGCCTGGTTTTTTCATCGCGCGGCGTTTCCGCTCTGCTATCCGTTCTGGCGGCATGGGTTCGTGAGTCGCTGGGGGTCACGCGTCGAGCGGGCCGACTATACGGTGATCCCCGGCTATGACGAGCTGTGGCAGGAAGTTGCTTGGCGGTTTCCCGAGTATGCCCACGACGGCGGTTGCCAAGAGCTGTGGGATTCTCTCCTCTCGCCATATGACAAATTGCCCGAGCGTGAAGAAGTCTACGGGCGAGCGATCGAGGTGGTCGCCGAATAGCAACGGCGCGAGCGACTCGCCCGCCGCCGCGGCAAAAAACAGACTGTCCCATTTTAACTTTTTCCAAAAAGAGTGTTACGATGACCGACGAGCGATGGAACCTCAGCAATGATCCCGCCCGGGTAGTCCGCCAGCAGACGGAGGGCGCGCAACCGACGACACGGCAGCGCGCTTTGTTTTGCGGACTCGACTGTTTGCCCGGACAGCGGGATTTATTTCCCACGGACGGTGAGGCGGAACGGGATGCTGGCACTTTCGGTGCAACAGCCCTGGGCGTGGGCGATCATGGCGGGGATTAAACCCGTTGAGAATCGCACCTGGCGGACGAGCTATCGCGGCGAGCTGGTGATTCATGCTGGGCTAAGCGTGCGACGCGACCAGGCGGGGCGCGATCATATCGCGACGCTGGGGCACGTGGTGCCCGAGCAACTCACGCGCGGCGTGCTGCTGGGCACGGTCGAGCTGGTGGATTGCATCCCGAGCGCCGAGGCCCTGACGCGGTTCGGCGCGGCGTGGGTCGACCCCAATCCTGCCGGCTGGTGCTGGATCGTGCGTAAGCCGCCGCTCTTCGTCGAACCAATTGTGCAGCCCGGCTACCAAAGGCTCTTTTCTGTTCCGCTGTCCACCGATTGGGCCACTTTACACCGGCCGAAGCGCACCGTTTTGAATCAGCGCGTCAAACTGCTGTTCGACGCGCTTCGCCATGGTTCCTCCTCGGACCAACATTCCCAATTCCGTGTTGATCGTGGAGGCCTGTTGGGTCAGGTTCGCCGACGAGAGAAGCAGCCATTCCGCATCGGCGACCGCACACTTTACACCTAGGATGCCGGGCGTATTGTTGGCACCTACCTCGCGGTTTTCCTTCGGCCAATAGAACACCGTCGAACAAGCCGCCACTTCTTGTCCCAACGCGCGGATCGTGCTGTACTCGCCTTCCCCCTCGATCTTGTCGGGCGTTTCCACAATCACCGTCAAGCGCACTCCTCGCTGCGCAGCGCGTACCAGCGCCTTGCCGACGTTGCGGATTCGATGCACCGCGAAGCTGACCAGCGTGATACGGTGCTTGGCGGCGTCCAGCACTTGCAGAATCGCCTGCTCGGCGCCGAGTTGCTGTTCGACGTGATCAGCACGGCCTACGAGCGGCAGAGCGTGATCGTGACCGCCAACCTGCCGTTCGGCCAATGGATCGAGGTACTCGGCAGCGAGCGCTTGACCGGCGCGGTACTCAATCGCCTGACGCATCGTTGTCATATCCTGGAGGCGACCGGCGAGAGCTATCGCCTCAAAGACGCGCCGCCAACGGCACGACCTCCAGACCGACGGCCAAGACGCGACCGATCAGCAACCGGAAGCACCGCCACTCGCGGATGAAATGTCGTAGTCGTCAAATCCTGTTCCTCCTCGGGAGGAGGAACAGGTAGGAATGCTTTGCATTCCCCATCCAGCGTCCCTAAGCTAAACCCCGTTCACCCCCGAGCGCCACACTTTTCAACCGCCAAGCGCTGCACTA
>JALHLM010000051.1 GCA_022844585.1 Pirellulales bacterium
ATCAAGCCCTCAAAAACGGTTTTTGACGGAAGGAGGATGGGACGGCGTCGTGAACGACGGTTTAACGTTCGTCCAAGCCCAGGGAAGGCCACCCCAGTCGTGGGTGATAGATTCGATCATTGGGGCCTTCCCTGGGCTCTTTTTCGCGGTAAATGGTGGCGTTCGGCGCGGTGTGGAGCGTGTTCGCGACGGCCTCTCCCCCTCGCTGGCGCTTCGGGTTAGTGTTGTTGGGCATGCAAGACGTTTTGATTCAGTTACTCAACTCGCTCCGCGAATACCCGCTGCTAACCCGGGAGGACCAGGCCGCCTGGCGGGAACGGGCCAAGGGGCTGGCGCTGCAGTGGCCGTCGGAAGCGGAGGCAATGCTCGCGGCGCTGGTCGCGGACACTAACGCCTTCGACGCTGCGCTGGACGGACCGCTAACGGCGCTACTTTCGCGGCTGGAAACGGCGCCTGGGGCGCCGGCGCGGGTTTGGACAACGTCGCTCTTGGAGCGCGTATCCACGTTGATGCATCGCCTGTCGGCGGCGCCGATAGCAAAGTCGCAACTGTTGCGCTCTTTAGTGCTGAGCGACGATCCGACGGTGCTGGCGTGTTGGACGGAGCTGTTTCCGGTCGGCGCGCAGCACGTCGATACTTCGCTGACACCGTTGTTCCAGCGCCGCACGTACGACGTGGGCGCGATCTTTCCGGCGCTATTGGAGTCGCTGAGTTTTCCCAACCTGGCGAGCGGCGTGCTGGACCTCGCGAACTACCTGTTTCGTTCCGGGCGCTGCCAGCCCCATCCGGCCGCCGAGCGCGTGCAACAGCTTGCCACATTGCTAGGCGCGATGGCGCAGCGGCTCAAGCGGCTGGAAGAAACGCCGTTCACGAACGCCGCGGAATTGAAAGCGGCCGCCGACGTGTTGGAATCGTCGTTGTCGCTGGTGATCGCCCTCTGCGATGCGTTGGCGTTGATCGGCGACGCCAGCGTGATCGGCAAATTGAATCAGGTGCTCGAACTGCGGCATCGGCGGTTGCGCGCCGAGGCGGCGTGCGCGATCGCGCGCCTCGGCGATAAATCCGGCGTGCGGCAACTTGTCGCGCTGACGCAAGAGCCCGTGGTGCGCACGAGAGCGCTCGCTTATCTAGAGGAAGTCGGTGCGCTCGACAAAGCGCCGGCCGAGATGCGCAGCAGCGCGGCGCGGGGCGAAGGGGACCTGGCGGGCTGGCTGGCAGAGCCGGCGCAATTTGGACTTGCGCCGCAACAGATGGAGCTCGTCGACTCGCAGACGATGTATTGGCCGGGCTTCGAAGAGCAAGTCGAATGTCACCTCTTTCGTTTTGAGTACGCGTTGCCGCAGGGCGGCTTCTCAGGAGTCGGCCTGGCCGGACCGGCGACGCATGCCTTGGGCGTCGACCTGCTGGACTACCCGCCCGCCGACATCTTCGCCATCTACTGCGGCTGGCAGGCCGAGCACGCGGAGCTACGCGAAACGGACGCCGCCGAAATCACCGCCGGGCAACGCGCCACGGCCGACCGCTTTCTGCGCCGGCTTTCCGCCGACGGCTTTCAGCAACCGAGGTTGGTAAAACTCGCGCACTTCTTCGGCGAGGAGCATTTCGTCTTCGAGGCCGTCGATGGCGAACACCGCCAACAGGGCGTCGTTGTGATGGACGGCGGCGAGGCGTTCTGGTATCCACGGCCGTTGACCTCGAACCCGCCCGGCGAACGCGAGTTATATTGGTTGCATCGAGGGCGGAAGTTGTTGGCGTATTTTAACGGGCCGCGCTGACGAGCGTTTCGTAGAAACACAGCTCGCGCGCGAAAACACCCAGGGAAGGCCTTCGTAGACCTGGGATGATGACCAAGTCTTTGAGGGCCTTCCCTGGGCTTATTTGCGTTTCGATTTCAGATCGCGCGTTGCGATCCTTGCTACTTCAAATCCACCGACCAGTACGCGCTGTCCAGAAAGCTCTTCCAGCTCTCGTACTTTGGGTTGCCGAGCTTGATGCTCAAGAGCGGGCTGCGCTTCGGCTTGTACGGCTGGCGGACCAGGTGCATGTGGGCTTCGGTGGGGGTGCGGCCGCCCTTGCGGACGTTGCAGGCCACGCAACTGCACACGATGTTTTCCCACGTCGTATCGCCGCCGCGGCTGCGCGGCATGACGTGGTCGAGGCTTAGCTCGCTCGTCGGGAACCGCTTGCCGCAATACTGGCAACGGTTGTTGTCCCGCGCGAAGATGTTGCGGCGATTGAACCGGACGGTTTGCTTCGGCAACCGGTCGTAAGCCAAGAGGCGGATCACCCGCGGGACTTGGATTTCGAAGTTGACGGCGCGGATCCAGTCCTCGTGCGGCTCCTTGAAATGGGCGCGCAACTCGCTGACTTCGCGCCACGACCCGAAGTCGTAGTTGGCGTACTGGCCGGATTCGAGGTGGATGACCTCGGCCAGGTCGCGGCAAAGCAACGAAAACGCCCGACGCACGTTGATCACATGAACCGCCATGTACATGCGGTTCAGGACCAACACGCTCGCACTCAACGCGTCACTCGAAGCGGCAAACGACATACTCCCTCCCGGTCGGACCAATCGTGGGCACCGAGCAAATGCTGTCACGCCATCGCCGGGAGACGAGCTGCGCGCTCGCCCCCGGGCGATGCCGCGCGGCATGCCCAAGACCTTATTCCCAACGCTACGGGAGGGACCTACAACGCCACCGTTCCCACGCCCGGCTTTGGCCGGACGCAGTCCAGGAGGAATCCGCAGAATCCACCCCCTTATTCTAATCATCACCACAGGGAGTGAACAGAGTTACCCCATGGCGTTCCCAGAGTCGCGGACGAAATCTCACGCAACCCGAACGGACCGTTGACGTTGGACGCCGTCGATCCGCACTTACGGGTGACTCCGTCCCCCGGTTCCAGGTTCACCTTCCCGCGTAATCCGCGCTCTCGGCGCAGCATGGCGCGAGCCGATCTGAAACGCCGGCATCATCGGGCGAGCCGGCAAGTCGTGCGCGCAATCGCGCGGGACGCGCCTGAAGCGCGCGACCTAGCGATTCTGGCGCAATGCCGCGTCATAGCGTGCGACGGCCCGCGGTTGTTCCTCGAACATCGCGGCGGCCGATAGTTGGAAGTGCCCACGCTGAACGACCTTTAGCACCATAACAGGAGAGGTAACGGCGACTATGCCCAAGGATGTCATTCGCGTCGTGACTCGCGGTGTCGATGGGAAACTGCGAATTAAGGATTATGTCAAACATGACGCGGTGCAACGGATGCACACCCAGATTGGAGTCGATGATTGCAGCACTGATTTAGGCCTGCGGGGCTTCCCGGTCTACCGCGGCCTGGTCGGTCCGATGCCAGAGGGTAGAAACATCGTCCGCTACGAATCGCCGGAAGTCTTCGAGTCGCTGACCAAGGAATGGAGCGTCGCGAAAGTCCCGCGTCGCGCCCGCACGCGGTCGATCACGGCCCAAGTGGAAGCCTAGTTCGGCCAGACAGCAAAAAGACGTCTCTGCCCAGCGAGCTTGGGAGAGGCGTCTTTTTTCGTTGCGCCGCCGGTTCTACCACGCCACGAGAGGGCATAGAATGACGCCATGCCGGGCGGCCTCTGTTCTGACCCCGACCGGCCGTGCCCACGAGGAGCCGCCTGGTGATTGATCCCGATTTGCTGAGCCAACTGGTCTGTCCCGACGACCGTACGACGTTGACGCCGGCCGAACCGGCCGTGATCCAGGCGGCGAATAAGAAGATCGTCGCCGGGACGTTGCGCAATCGTGTCGGCCGCGTGGTGGAGCGCCCGTTCGACGGCGGCCTGGTGCGCCTGGACGGGAAGTTGATGTACCCCATCGTCGACGACCTGCCGATCATGCTGATCGACGAAGCGGTGCCGCTGGAACAGTTGGCCTAGGCCACCAACCCGAAGCGCCAGCGAGGGGGAGTGGACGTACCATCTCAGCGCATCATCGCGCTGAAATGCGACGTCGTCTCCCCCTCGCTGGCGCTTCGGGTTAGTGTTTTCAGCCTCGCAACCGAATCAGACGAGTCTCCTATGTCCAGCAAGACGATCTTCCAGCGGATTATCGATCGTGAGATCAAGGCCGATATCGTCTTCGAGGACGATCTGTGCCTGGCGTTCCGCGATGTCGCACCACAGACGCCGGTGCATGTGCTGATCATTCCGAAGACGCCGCTGCGATCACTGAACGACGTGACGGACGAGCACGCGAATTTGGCTGGGCACCTGCTTTCCGTCGCTCGACGACTGGCTGGCGAGCTCGGTCTGACGAATGGGTATCGCCTGGTCACGAACTGCGGCCCCGACGGCGGACAATCAGTCGATCACCTGCATTTTCATCTGCTAGGCGGCCGGGCCCTCGGGTGGCCGCCAGGGTAGATTTCCACACTAACCCGAAGCGCCAGCGAGGGGGAGGCGACGTCACGATTCAGCGCGATGATGCGCTGCGATAGAACCTCCTTTCCCCCTCGCTGGCGCTTCGGGTTGGTGTGGCGCGCTCCTCCGCAGCTATACTGTCAGCATGACCTTTCGAATCAAAATCTGCGGCGTCACGACCGTGGCCGACGCACTCGAAGCGGTGCAGGCCGGCGCGGATGCGATTGGCGTGAACTTCTTCTCGGGCAGCCCGCGGTTTGTCGAGCCTTCCCGGGCGCGCGAGATTGCCGCTGTGCTGCCGGAAGGCGTGAAGTGCGTCGGCGTGTTCGTCGATCCGGAGATGCCACAGTTGGAGGCGGCCGTCGCCCTGGGTTTGCATGCCGTGCAGTTGCATGGCGACGAGCAGCCGGCGTTGTTGGCGCATTTTCGCGCTTTGCCGGTCATCAAGGCGTTTCGCTTGGGCAGCGATGGGCTCGCGCCCGTGAGGGCGTTTCTGGAGCAGTCGCGACTGCTGGGCTGTTCACCGGAGATGGTGCTCGTCGACGCTCATCGCCCTGGCGCGTATGGCGGCACCGGCACCATGGCCGATTGGACGCTTGCGGCAAGCTACGCCGAGGTGGCGGGACCGCCGCTGGTATTGGCCGGTGGATTGACTGCCGAGAATGTCGCCGAGGCGATTCGCGCGGTGCGACCCGCGGCCGTGGATACCGCGAGCGGCGTGGAGTCGTCGCCGGGCGCTAAAGATGCTCAGAAGATGAAGGACTTCGTTCAGGCCGCCACGCGGGCCTTCAGCCAACTTGCCGAAGGAAACCGCGCGTGACACGTTGGCAAGCGCTGGCGTTGGTGTTGGGCGCTGCGTTGCCCAGCGCGCTGATCTCCTGGACGTTCGCTCTCGTCGTCCGCCGCAAAGCGGCTGCTTGGGGTTGGCTCGATCAGCCAGGCCATCGCAAAGTGCATACGTCGCCGGTGCCACTGGGGGGCGGCGTGGCGATTTGGCTTGGCGTCATCCTCACATTTGCGTTGGGACAACTCGCGCTCTGGGCGGCCCGGCAATGGGGACCACCGCAATCGCTCCTGGATATCGGCGGGCTCGCGGCGATCTGGGATTTCGCCAAGCCGCATTTGAATGGGCTGGCGCAGCAGTCGTGGCGGCTATGGCTATTGCTCGGGGCCGGCACGGTGCTGATGGCGCTGGGGCTGCTGGACGATCGTAAGCAGTTGGATTGGCGCATTCGCATCATTGTAGAATTCATCGTCGCGACGTTCATCGTGTGGCAAGGTTGGCGATTGACGCTGTTTCTCGACTGGCCGGCGTTCACCTTCGTGCTGAGCGTGCTGTGGATCGTCGGCCTGGTCAACTCATTTAACCTGCTCGACAACATGGATGGCCTCTCCGGCGGAGTCGCAACAATTGCCGCGAGTATTATGGCCGCGGTGCTGCTGGTCGCGCCGGACCCGCGGACGAATCAGCCGCAACTGTTCGTCGCCGGGTTCTTATTGGTGCTGATCGGCGCGCTATTGGGATTCCTGCTGCACAATCGGCCGCCGGCGCGGATCTTCATGGGGGACGCGGGGGCGTATTTCATCGGCTTTGCGATCGCGACGGCGACGATCATGGCCACCTTCGCCGTGCGCGACAAACCGCACGCCATTCTTGCGCCGCTCTGCGTCCTCGCGGTGCCGATCTATGACACGTTAACGGTGATCGCCATCCGCTTACGCGCGGGAAAAAGCCCTTTTGAGGGAGATAAGAATCACTTCTCCCATCGACTTGTCGATCTGGGAATGACGAAGCCGCAGGCCGTGCTGACGATCTACCTCACAACGGCCACCTGTGGGCTAGGCGCATTCCTATTGCACCAAGTCAACGCAGCGGGCGCGGTAATTGTCGTACTGCTCATCGCCTGCGTCCTGGCCATCATCGCGATCCTGGAAATCACGGCGCGGCATCAGCGGCGGGGGAAGTGAGGAGTTTTACCACGGAGAGCACGGAGGACACGGAGGAGGGTTTTGTTTTGAACCGCGGAGGCGCTGAGGCGCAGAGAGAGGAGAGAGCAGACGGATGTAGGGCGGGCCGTGCGCGAGATTCTTGTATTGTGTTTGAACGACGTGGCAAAACGCGAACACTCGCGACGCTCGAAACATAAGGCCCGCCCAACATCCTCCCTCTCGCCCCTCTCTACGCCTCAGCGTCTCTGCGGTTCAGTCGGGAGAGATCTCACGTCTTCCCGCGCACTGGACTGAGTGGTGCGTGTTGGAGGATGAAGGTTTTTTCGCCGGCGCCGCCGGGGAAAACTACCGTGGCTGAGCGGCGGGCGCCGTTGCTGAGGGAGACGACTTTGCCGATGCCGTATTCCGGGTGGCGGACGACCATGCCGGTGGTGTAGCTTTCTGGCGGGACGCGGTCGGCATCGGCGCTGGGCGTTTCGCCCGCGAGGGCGGCCGCCGTGGTGATGGTCGGAACAAACGCCGGGCGCGGCGGCGGAGTGCGCGGCGTTGTGGGGGAATACGTTACCGGGTCGATGCCCTCGACTTGCCCGGAGACGAAGTCGAGGTCTTCGGTCGGCAGGTCGTTAATGAACGAGCTGGGGGAAACGTAATTCGCCCGGCCGCGGAATTCCCGGTAACGGGACCAACTGAGTTGCAGTTCCTCGCGCGCACGGGTCATGCCGACAAACAGCAGCCGGCGCTCTTCCTCGATCTGATCCGGGTCTTCCATCGAGCGCTCGTGCGGCAGAATGCCTTGTTCGATCGCGGCCACGAACACCACGGGGAATTCCAGCCCCTTGGCGGCGTGCAACGTCATGAGTGTGACCTTGTTGCCGCCGAATTCCCAATCGTCGGTGTCGTTCACGAGGCACGTTTGTTCGAGGAACGCCTCGAGCGCGTTCGCTTCGGGATGTTCGGCGTCGAACTCGCGCGCCGCGGTCAGCAGTTCTTCGATATTCGCCAGCCGGTCCTGATCGTTGGGGTCTTCGGACTCGGCCAAGGAAGCGCGGTAGCCGGAGCGATCCAGGACCGCGCTCAAAATGTCGCGAACTGGTTTTGCCGACATTGCGGACAGTTCATCGAAGACGGCCATGAACTTCGCCACGGCCACCGGCGCGCGCTTGGGCAACGTCGTTACCAGGCCACTTTGACGCGCCGCGTCGATCAGGGGCATCCGCTGTTGATGGGCGAATTCCTCGAGCCGGTCGATCGTCGTGGGTCCAATCCCGCGCGGCGGCGTGTTGATCACTCGGCGCAACGCCACTTCGTCGCGCGGGTTGTTGATCAACATCAGGTACGCCAGCAGGTCTTTGATTTCCTTGCGCTGAAAGAACTCGACGGCCCCCACGAGTTGAAAGGGAACATGCCGAGCTTTCATCGCCTGCTCGAACGGCCGCGATAACGCGTTGACGCGATAGAAAATGGCGAAGTCGCGGGCTTGGCGGCGGCCGGCTTCGATTTCGGCGGCGATGCGGTCGACGATCCCCGTCGCCTCGGCCGCGTGCGTCGGGTAGCGCATCAAGCGAACGAGCGAGCCTTCGTCGTTCTCGGTGAAGAGCGCCTTCTCCTTGCGACGCCGATTCTTGGCGATGAAACCGGACGCAGTGCGCAGAATCCGCTGCGTGCTGCGATAGTTCTGTTCCAGCCGGACCACTTGCGCGGTCGGGTAGTCTTGCTCGAAGTCGAGGATGTTCTTGACGTTCGCGCCGCGCCAACTGTAGATCGATTGATCCGGATCGCCCGTGACCGACAGATTGGGGTAGTCGATTGAGAGGAGACGCGCGATCTGGTACTGAACTTGATTGGTGTCCTGGTACTCGTCGACCATCACGTACCGATAGCGCGCGTCCAACTCAGCGCGGATCTCCGGGTGCTCGTGCAGCAGCACCGCGGTGTGAAACAGCAGGTCGTCGAAGTCCACCGCCTGCGATTCCAGCAGCCGCGCCTGGTAGCGCGGATAGACGCGTTCCACGGCCGGACCCAGCGAGGCATGCATCGTCGCGTGGTATTTGTCCGGTCCAACCATGCGGTTCTTGGCCCAACTGATCGCCGCGGCCACGGCGTCGGGTTGGTAGATGCCCTCCAACTCAACATCCTTGACCGCGAGGCGGAGCACTGATCGGGCGTCGGAGACGTCGTAGATGGAAAAGTTAGGGGGCAATCCCAAATACGCGCCGTGTTGCCGCAAGAGCCGGGAGCAGAAGCGGTGAAACGTGCTGAGCCAGACCTTTTCGCCGGGGGCCAGGCGCTCGACGCGGGCGGACATTTCCTCGGCGGCCTTGTTCGTGAACGTGAGCGCCACGATCTGCCGCGCCGGCACGCCCGAGCGCAGCAAGTACGCCACGCGATGCGTGACCACGCGCGTCTTACCGCTACCGGGCCCCGCCAGAATCAACTGCGGACCGTCGCGATGACACACCGCGGCGCGTTGGGCTTCCGTCAAGCTGTCTAGTAGGGGATCCACGCGGGATTTCCAAGGGGCGCGAAGTCAGCACAAGCGCGACGATCCGTTTGTCGCGATTCTTCTATTGTCCGGTGTCCGCCCTGGAAAGAGTAGTGGCCCGGCGTCGCGGCAGGCGCTCGCATGTAACATTCGACGCGGCGTCACGCTGAACAGAAAGTCAACGAGCTATTCCCTAGTCTTACCAGGAGCCTACCATGTTGCCCGGAGTCCTTGGCGCCATTGTCGGCGTCGTCGCGGTGCTGCTCGCGCAGCGCGTGCGAAAGAGCTAAACCGCGCACAATGATCGGCCGTCATCGTCCGGCGAGGGAGAGCGGACGTCGCACCAACACTTTGCTGATGCCCTGCGATCATGTCGGCTCCGGCTCGCCGGCCGGTGGACGGCGCGATCGCGCGGCTGAAAATCGAACGGCGAAAGTGTATAAAGGAGGAACGGCGTCGTTGAAATCAATGTCTGGGTTGCAACTCTTCAGCGCATGGGTCACCGGGGCCGAACGCCCGAAATCTACATAAATCTCTCATCGAACCGCGGAGATCGACTCGTGGCACTTAAATCCAAACTCTTCCGTGGCAATACCCAGCTCGAAGCCGCCGCCACGTCGGACCCGGCGCATATTATTCCGGGCGCGCGCGGCGATCACGTCAAGAAAATTCAACAGGCCCTCATCGCGCTGGACGGCGCGAAGATTGACAGCGATGGCAGCTACGGTCCCGCGACGTCCAGTGCTGTGCTGGCCTTCAAGAAAAGGCGTCAGATTATCAATCGAAGCTACCAACAGCAGGCGGACAATATCGTAGGCAAGATGACCATGGCGGCGCTCGACGCCGAAATGCTCAAGGCCGAGGCGGCCATGGAGGAAATGGCCGTTTGGTGTGCGTTAGCCAGCGCGCTGGGATACGATCCACACGTCCAAGAAGTTGTCAACGACGATCAACCGCTCCGACAGACGATTCGCACCATTCAAGAAAGCGAACAAGCCAAAAGAGGATAACATGTCGACATTTATCGAACTGGCCACCGAGATCGTATCTAACGTGGTTGACTTGCTGGTCATTATCAGCGGGGGACGGCATGGCGTGCTACAGGGCACCCATGAGGCCGTGCTGGCCGAAGCGCAGGGAGCACAGATCGGCACGCGGGGTTTCAATCATCTGGCGGATTTGCAAGGCACCTTGCGCGACGTGACTGCCCGCGAAGCCGCCTTGAGCAACACGATGAACAAGTTAGCTGGCGAACATCCCAATTTGGGCGTAAGGCTGCGGGAAGTCCTCCGCCCGCTCTTTCAGCAGTCACAGTTCTACCGGTCGGCGATGACTCAAACGGAAGGAATGGCCGCGGAATTGGCGCGCACCAACGGCACGCGGTTGTCGGGAGTCGTGTTTGGGCAGGGCGGAGGCGGCGCCGAAGTGGGACGAACGACGCAAGCGCTAATATCCACCCAAATGAATCAACGCGCTCAGGAACTAGCTTCCCGAGGCATCAACGAGCCGACGCGACTCGTCCCGTCGGCCCAGGCCGCCGGCACGCAGGTTCTGAATACGATTCGCCAATTGCCGCTTAGTCTTCGCGACGCCGCGGACAAAATCGTTGGCGTCATCGGCGCGATTCGCGTACTGCTTACCCAGGCCGCTCGGCAGGCGCTGACCGCCGGAAACTTTGTCCTCTCGCAGGCGCTCAATTCCGTGGAGCGCGCCCTGGTCAGCGCCTCCGCCCGATTGGCCAGTTTTGGCAGCCGGCTGACGACGCCGATTATCGTGATCAATATGCGCGAAATTAAGCGAGCAGCCGGAATTCCCGACGTTGATGACGGCGCGTGAGGGCGGCTGGCGTTGCTCGCCAAGCGCACAGGAGCGGCGTACATTCGAGTCTAAGTGTTTTGCACTTGCAGACGAATGCCTCGTGGCCCGCCTGTCGCCGATCCTGGCAGTTTGAACGTGCGCTAGATTAGAGTGCTGCGAATTCCCTTCTTTTTCGCCAAGAGCGTGGCCTGCGTCGAGGGCAGGTCGCTGGCGTCGAGCCATTCGACGAGCCCCAAGTCCCAAGCCGCATTGCTGCGTTCGGCCGACTTGGCGGACGGCGACGTCGGGACTGCAGCTACCGCGAGCGGCGCCGGCGCTGATGCGCCGAAGTTATTTCGCACGGCGTTCAAATCAGCAATGCCGATCGAGCCATCGAAATTCGCGTCCCCCTGTAAGACAAGCGGATCACCGCCGAAGTTGTTGCGTACAATGTTCAGGTCGCCGATGTCGACGCTGCCATCGAAATTCACGTCGCCTTCGATCGTCGGCGTGATGTTGATCGTTACCGTGGTCGGCTGCGATGCCACATGTCCGGCGAGCAGGAAATCGAAGCTCAAATCGTCGTCCGTGGCGGACGCCTGGTGAATCTCCACGGCAAGCACGTTTTCGCCGAACTGCACCAACTCAATCGGGATGACGAACGAAACAAACGCGTTTTCGTCGGCGACTTCGTCGGCGGCATAGTCATCATGGGATGCATCAGCCGGCAAGTTTTCGTCGCGATAGATTTCCACGCCATTCAAATAAATGGCCGCCGCGTCGTCGCGCAGCACTTCGGCAGCCAGGCTCAAGACGCCGGCGGGATCTTCCACGTTGAACGACTTGCGGAAATACGTCGTGGCGATGCGCGCTTCCGCCGCGCCGGACTCAACCGTCGTCCCTTCGTCGGCGTCACCGTAGCCCAATTGGGCGCGGCCGAGTTTCCAGCCATCCTCGATGAAATCCGGCGCGAACCAAGTCGTGCCCAAGTCCGCGCCGGTGTCGAGATAACTCCAGCCGGAGCCCGGCGCCACGAACGTCGCTGCATTGCGTGACGCCGCGCGATAGGTGAACGTATCCTCGCCGACGAAGCCTGGCGTGGGGATGTATTCGATCGCGCCGCGATCTCCCAGCGTCAGTACGCCATGCTCCGGATTCACGAGAACTTCGAGATCCAGCCCAGTACGGTCCGGGTCGAGATCGTTCGCGGTCGGATTCGGTGTCACGTCGCGCGTGACCGAGAGCGAAAGATCGAAGCTCACGTCCTCGCTCGTGCCGCTGGATTGATGCACTTCGACGGCCAGCACGTTCCGCCCTTCGCGCAAGGTGCCCTCCGCGAGATTCGCGGCGAGCAAATTGAAATTGACAAACCGGGTTTCGGAGGAGCCGGTGATATTGGTCGTGGATGGCGTCAGATAGTTGTAGGCGACCGGCAGATTCGATCGTACTAACAGCGTGCCATTCAAGTACACGGCCGCTCCATCGTCGCGCAACAGTGAGAGTCGCAGTTCGTCGATGCGCGACGCGTCCTGGAGCTCGAACTCATGGCGGAAGTACGTCGTGATGAATTTTTGGGCTGAATTGCCGCCGAAGCCGATCAGCGATTGTTCGTCGCCGTCGCCGTAGCCGAGTTGCGCGGCGCCGGAGATCCAGGAACTGTCGTCGAAGTCCTGATCGCGCCAGGCCACGTCTTGATTCGTGCCGTCGTCGAGGAACTGCCAGGTCGAACCGGTTTCGACGGCGCTTTCGGTGGGAAGTCCGGTCAGCAGCACATCGCCCGTCCGCACCATGTATGTGTCCGGAATTGCCGCAGGCAGATCCAACGACGCCCGTATGGTGAGCGCGACCTGAGTCACATCCGATTCAAATGTCCCGTTGCTGGCGCGGTACGTGAACGCGTCTTCCCCGAAGAAATCATCGCTGGGCGTGTAAGTGAACGTGCCATCGGCGTTGAGCGCCAATTCACCATGCGCAGGACCTGTCGCGAGGGCGGCCACCAGGTTGAGCGCCTTGGGATCGGTGTCGTTGGCGAGCACCGATACCGCGGCGACCAGCGGGACGTCCTCATCCAGCGCAAACGTGTCGGCGACGCCCTCGGGTTCGCGCGGCAGCGGCGTCACGGAGCCAACGCCTGTGCCGTAGATCGCGCGAATGCCGTTGATATCGTCTTGCAACAAGAATCCAGTCCCCGGGCCGTCGTAGCGCCCGCCGTAGATCGGATTCATGATTGCGTCGTTGCTTTCCTCGTGATTGAGGCCGAGCGAATGTCCCAATTCGTGCGTGAGAACTTCAATGATATCGATCGAACTGAATGAACCTTGCGTCGTCCAAGTATCGCCGGAATCCAAATGCACGTCGCCGGCCAGGCCTGACCCATCGGGCAGATAGGCATGTGCCAGGACGTTACTGCGGCCGTCGATCGCGTGATGTCCGATGCGAATATTCGGGCGATTGAGTCCGCTGTAGCTCTGATCGCCGGCGGCTGGGCCGGCGTCGAGCACTTCGGTGAAGTTGAGCGGCGCGTATTTGGCCCACAGGCCCAGCGCCTCTTCCACGGCGTCGTAGACGACGGCCGGCGCAAGCGTGCCGCCCAATTCAGGCGTGAGCAAATTGCTGAGGCTGTAAGTGATGGTCAGCGGACTGCCGATCCCTCCGGACTGAAACCACTTCAAGCCGGAACGGACGAATTGCGTCGAGGGGCCGCCCAGCAGCGAGTCGGAGCCATAGGCGCCGCTCTCCAGCGCGGCCTGACAGAGCGGGCAACTGCAACCGCCGCCGTGGCCGGCGCCCGAGTGCGCACTTGCTTCCGAGTCCACATCCATTCCAAAGGGTGTCAGCATCAACGCGTCGGCTTGGACGAAGCCGGAGAGACCGCCGCAGATGGGGCATCCGCAGCCGCCGCCATGGGACGGTGGAGTAGGCTCAGCGCTCTCAGCCTCGGACGTGGGCATGGTCATGCTGAAGAGCCAGCGCGTTTCCAAACGCTCGACCACGCGAACAGGGCGACCGCGTCGCGACCTACCTCTCATGCCTGTGCCTCATCCTTCCGGGGGGATCGCGGACGAAACATCCCGGGCAACGCGCGATACCGCCCAAGGGCGATGATCCAGTATGCCTGTGGGGCCGTCAAGCAAAAAGTCGGGCGGAGATCGCGAAGGGGCGAGACGACGTTATGCACGTAAACCCAGGGAAGGCCCTCGTAGTCGAGCTATCGCCGACGACTTTGAGGGCCTTCCCTGGGCTTGGACGTCGCTTCTATGCGCCAGCGATGCTAGCGGATTTCCCAAGCGGTCTGGCCCAGGACAGCCATTTTTGATAACCACTGCACGCCCAAAAGTCCGTATTTTTGCGGCCGCGCTGGGATTGCGCGGATCGCGTCCTGGAAGTGAGAGGATTCGTGGCATGGCAGCCAACCGACGCAGAAGCCTCAAATCAACCCGACGACGTCGTTGTGTATTGGAATCCCTGGAAAGGCGCCGCGTGATGGCGGTGGCCTTCGCGGACGATTTCCCTAATGCCACGCTCGATGCAACGAAGTGGACGACGGTCCAAGGCCCGACGGCCGATACCGCGGGCCTCGCCGAGCCAACGGCTCCCTACTCTTTACGCTTCGACCGCCACCCGAGCGGTTCGGACCTCATCACTTCGAAGCTGATCAATCTGCAAGGCGTCGATAGCGCCACGGTGAGTTACTTCTATCAGCGTACCGGCGGCGGCGACGCGCCCGGGCCGGGCGCGGACCTGGTTCTTGAATATCGCGACGCGGGGGGCAATTGGATCGAGGCCCAGCGCCAGTTGGGGGGCGGCCCGAACATGACGACGTTCGAGTTGGCCGCGTTCGTCGTGCCGACCAACGGGCAGCACAGCCAGTTTCAGTTTCGCTTCAAGAATGTCGGCGACAACGTGCTGTTCGACGACTGGTTCGTCGACGACGTGCAGGTCACGACCGGCCCTGCTGAAGTGCGTGGCAAGCTCTACATCGACGGCAATCGCGACGGCAAGCGCGATCCTGAAGAACAACCGCTCGTCGGTTGGACAGTCTATCTCGATACCAACGGCGACGGCCGTTATCACGCCAGCGAACCGCACACTACGTCCGCCAGCGACGGTTCGTACGTGATCGCCAACCTGACGCCCGGCGCTTACAACGTCTCGATCGTGCCGCAATCGGCCTGGATTCCCTCCGCACCGACGTCGCTGGGGGAAGGTTTGGTCTACGCCGGCTCGCGGATTGATGGCTCGGTCGGCACCGATAAACTGAGCGGGGCCTGGTCGGTGACGTCGAGCATCGACGGCCTATTCATTTATGCGGCTTCGTCCGGCGACGATTCGCTGACGGTGTTCCGGCGCGACCCCATTTCCGGCGATCTGTCCGCGATTCAGACGCTTGCGGATGGCATCGACGGCGTGGACGGACTCGACAGCGCGCGCAGCGTGATCGTCAGCCCGGACGGCAACATGGTGCTGGTCGCCAGTTCGAACGACGACGCCGTGGCCGGGTTTATTCGCAATTCGGTGACCGGTTTGCTGACCTACAGCGGACAGGTGCGCGATGGGCTCGAAGGCGTTGATGGCCTCGATGGCGTGTGGACCGTCACGATGAGTCCTGACGGGCTTGATCTGTATGCCACCGGCACGAACGACGATGCGCTGGCCGTGTTCCACCGTGAGGATGCGAACAGCGCCTTCGAGTTCGTGGAACGCAAGAAAGACGGCGAAGAAATTCCGCAAGACCCGCCGGACGAAGGCGAAGAAGAGCCCGATCCCATCTTCCTGGACGGACTCGACGGCCCGCGAGGCGTGGTGGTGAGCCCCGACGGCGAAAACGTCTATGTCGCCGGTTCGAACGAACACTCCATCGTCGTCTTCTCGCGCAATCCGCTCAACGGCAAGCTGACGCATGTCAAAACGTATAAGGACGGCCAGAACGATCTCGTGGGCCTGGGGGGCGTGTTTACGTTGGCGATGTCGGCCGACGGCAAATTCCTGTACGCGACGAGCGTGATTGATAATGCGCTCACGGTGTTGAATCGCAACGACGCGAACGGCGAGTTGTCGCTGGTCGAGATGCACGTCGACGGCCAGGCTGGTGTGAATGGATTGGATTTCGTCTCGGCGATCGCGATCAGCAGCGACGGCACGCATCTCTACACCGCGGCCAGCGACGACAATGCAATCGGCATTTTTCGACGCGATACGTTTACCGGCAAACTGACCTACGCGCAGGCCCTGGTCGACGGCCAGGAAAGCTCCGACGGATTGATCGGCGTGCGCGGCGTGGTGCTGACGCCCGATCAGCGGCATCTCTACACGGCATCGTCGTTCGACCATGCCGTGAGCATGTATCGCGTGGCGTCGGTGTATCGGCTGTTCGCGCGGAGTGGCGTGCCGGAGACGAATCGCGATTTCGGCCAGTTCGTCGCCGCGCCGGTCTGGGACGGCGGCGGCGGCAACGCGAATTGGAGCACCGGCGCGAACTGGGCTTCGCAAACGCCCCCGCAGCCGGGCGATCGTTTGATTTTCGCCGGCGACGTCCGTCCGACGAACGAAAACGACCTCGCCGCCGGCATTACGTATGGCTCGGTGACGTTCGCGGCGGGCGGTTTTCAGCTGAACGGTAATCGCATCGTCGTGCGGCCGCTCGATACGCTGGCTTGGCTCAATATTGCCGGCACGAACAACGTCGTGCTCCCCTGGACGCTGGGCGGCAACGTCGCGGCGCGGGTCGATTCCGGCGCGCTGCTCTTCACCGGCCAGACGGACACCGTCGGCTATGAATGGACCATCGACACGGCGCTCGGCACGACCGCCACGGTCGGCGGGCGCGTAGTCGGCGCGGGCGGACTGCGCAAGCTCGGCACCGGCAAGCTGGTTTTGGATGGATCGCTCGCCACGTTGAACACGTATTCTGGCACGACGACGCTTGAGAACGGCATCATCGAGTTGCGCGGCGACGGGCGCTTCGGCGATATCGCCGTCGGGACGATGATCGGTGAGAACGCGGAGTTGCACTTATTGACGACGGCACTGATCAACGAGCCGTTTATCCTGGCCGGGCTGATCCAGGGCATGAACGGGGTGCAGCTCAACTCGATCATCACCTTCAACGCCGGCGCGCGGTTCGAGGCCAAAGACGACGACGCCGTATTCACGATCGGCGGCGCGGTCATTAACGACGACAACGGCGAGTTGCAATTCTCGGCCGAACAGCAATCGACGGTGTTGTTGCTTAAATTCACGTCCGACTACGCCGGCCCCACGCTGTTTACTGGCAACGGCGTGATGCGGCTCGGGCAATCGAACGTGATTCCGGATACGAGCCGGCTGACCATCGACACCGATACGGCGTGGGAACTGAATGGCTTCGGCGACACGATCGGCGCACTCACCGGCGGCGGCAACGTCGTGCTCGGCGCAGCGCGACTGGTGGTCAACGGCGGGCAAGGCCTGACCTACAGCGGTCAAATCAGCGGCGCGGGCGGTTTTTCGAAGACCGGCGTCGGCATCATGACGCTATCGGGCATTCACACGTACACGGGCGCGACGTTCGTCGACGGGGGCGAGCTGAGCGTCCTCGGTGTGCTCGCGGCCGGAAGCGCCGTCACCGTGCGCGGGACGGGGATTTTGTCGGGCAACGGGACAGTCGGCGCGGTCGCTGTCGAAGCTGGCGGCAAGTTGTCTCCTTCGCCGACATTGGCAACGCTCAAGACCGGCGCGCTGACCGTCGCCACGGGTGGCATCGTGGAACTGGAGATTGTCGGCGGAACCGCGGATCGTGTGCAGGTCACGGGCACGGTGAATCTCACCGGCGGCTCCTTGGCCGTCATCGCCACGACGCCGGCCACATTGAATCAATATATTCTGGTGGACAATGACGGCGGCGACTCGATCGTGGGCACGTTCGCGGGCATGC
Organism: Pirellulales bacterium; assembly: GCA_022844585.1. Classification (GTDB taxonomy): domain Bacteria; phylum Planctomycetota; class Planctomycetia; order Pirellulales; family JALHLM01; genus JALHLM01. Next base: position 17,524 of record JALHLM010000051.1, read on the forward strand.
CCGAAGGCACGGTGATCAACGTCGGCGGCGCCACGGCCTACATCACCTACCACGGCGGCGATGGCAATGACGTGGCGCTCGTCACTTCCGCGGCGGTCTCAGGCCTGGTCTACAACGACGTCAACAGCAATCATCGCCGCGACGACGGCGAGCCGGGGCTCGATGGCTGGACCGTTTATGTCGACGCCAACGGCAACGGGCAGCTCGATGGCGCGGAGATCCGAGCCGTCACCAGTAGTAGCGGCCAGTTTACGTTGATCGGCCTCACGCCCGGCGTGCACCGTATCAGCGAAGTGATGAAAGCCGGCTGGACCCAGAGCGCGCCGGACATTTCGGCGACGTCAGTGCTGCGCTTCGTGCAACAACAACGCGACGGCGTGAACAGCGTCGAAGGACTCGACGGCGCCTGGGGCGTGGCCGTCAGTCCGGACGGCAAAAACGTCTATGCCACGAGCGTGATCGACGATTCTCTCGTGGTCTTCCGCCGCAACGCCGCGACGGGCGAGTTGTCCTACTTAGAAAAGAAAACGGACGCCATCGACGGCGCCGACGGCCTGGACGGCGCGGTGGGCGTTGTCGTCAGTCCTGACGGCAAGCA
>JALHLM010000052.1 GCA_022844585.1 Pirellulales bacterium
GTGCTGCGCGGGAGCGCGGTAGTGACCGACTACGCGTCGCTGGAACAGGCGCGCGAGGCTGACGGCGCTCCGGAACTCTGCGTACTTCTGCAATCGGTCCCGGGAGAATTCGCGCCGCGCGATTTGGAATCAGTTCTGCTGCGCTGGCCGCTGACGCGATTCCTGACGATCGCCGGGCCGCTCTGCGAAGGCGAACCGCGCACGGGCACGCCTTGGCCGGGCCAACTACGCGTCTACTGGCACGCCTTCCCGGGCTGGTGGTCGCTGCAAATCGCACGACTCGCCGACGGCGAGTGCGCGGCCTGGCAACTTCCGCGCACCAGTCGGGAAGATGATTTGCTTCGCGCCGCGGCATCGTTCACACCCCGCGCCCTAGATGGGACCATCGGCGTCGCGACGGGCAACTCGACCGAGGCGGCGCGGTTGCTCGTGGATTTGCTGAGCAACGCGGGAATCGACGCCATTCCGCTGAATGGCCGTGAAAACGGCGTCGACCGAGACATCGTCGCCATCGTCTGGGATGACGACGATCCCGATGGGACTTGGCGCGATCGATTCACTCACCTGTGTGCCCATTGGCCTGGTACGCCCATCGTGGCGCTCTTGAATTCCCCTCGGCCAGAGAATCGCGCCTTCGTGGAAGCGAACATGGCAGGCGGCGCAGTCGGATCGATCGTCGCCAAGCCGTTCGAAATCGACGCCTTGCTGGCCACGTTGGCCGCCCAGACGGGACTGCGCTCTTCTTGACGCGCATTGCGCGAATTGCTCACGAACTCGTCACAGCCAGAAGGTATATTCTGTCTACGGTCAGTCTCCTTCCGTACGCCATTCCGTTCGCAGGAAATCCTATGCGTCGTCCCCGCATTTTCATTTGTTTGGGCTGTTTCATCGGCGGGTTGCTCGCCTGGTTGATCGTCGCCTTGTCGTTCGCCGTCGAGCCGCGCGCCGCGGCGGATGAAGTGGACGACGCCGTCGTCGGTCCGCCGGCCGCGGACGGCAGTTTCGTCGTGGCCAGCGGACAATACGTCCGCCCCGCGGGACAATCGCTGGCGTTCGGCGGCCGGCCGGTCGATCTCGTACTCTCACCGGACGGTCGCACCCTGTATGCCAAAGACAATCGTGGTCTGCTCGTGTTGAACGCCGCCGATTGGACGCTACGGCAAACGCTCCCCTTCGGCGAGGCCGGCGGCTCGCTACACGGCATCGCCGTTTCGCCTGATGGGAAACATGTCTACGCCACCGACGCGGCGCGGACGCTGTTCGATGGCACGGTCGGCGATGACGGAATGGTGGCCTGGACGCACAGCATTGACCTGCCCGGCCCGGAGCAAGATCCCGACAAGCGCGAGGAAGCGGCGAACAATGCCTTCGGCTGCGGCATCGCATTGTCGGCGGACGGCGCGACGGCCTACGTCTGTTTGTCCCGCAACAACACGCTAGGCGTGGTGAGCCTCGCGGAAGGCCGATTGATTCAACAGATTCCGGTCGGCGTGGCGCCGTTCGACGTGGCGCTCAGTTCCGATGGCGCAACGGCATATGTCTCGAACTGGGGCGGACGCCGGGCCAAGTCCGGGGAACGGACCGCGAAGTCGGCCGGCACGGATACGTTGATCGACGAACGCGGCGTAGCCTCCAGTGGCACCGTGGGAAAAATCGACGTCGCGCAAGGCGTCATGACGGCGGAAGTGGAAGTCGGTTTGCATCCGAGCGATTTGGAACTCGCGCGCGACGGCGCGACGTTGTATGTGGCCAATGCGAACTCCGATACCGTGGCAAGCGTCTCCACCAGCGACTTCAAGATTCTGGAGACGATTTCGACGCGACCGCTCGCGGAATTACCATTCGGTTCGATGCCGAACGCCATCGCACTGTCGCGCGACGGCCGCACGCTCTACGCCGCGAACGGCGGCAACAACGCGCTGGCAGTGATTCAGCTTGGCGCCCAGCGCGGCGAAGCGAGTCGACTGCTTGGCTTCATCCCCACGGCCTGGTATCCGGGCGGCGTCGTTGTTGACGACGCGCATCTGTACGTGGCGAACATCAAAGGCGAAGGTTCGCGCACCGAAGAGGAGCCGAACAAAGGCTGGAACAGCCATTGGCACCGCGGGACGATCACGAAGTGTCCTTTGCCGTCCGCGGAGACATTGAAGCAGTATACGGAACAGGTCCTCGCCGACGCCCAGATCCCTGCGGTGCTGCGGGCGTTGGAAAAATCGCAAAGCAAAGTAGCACCAGTGCCGGTGCCAGCGAAGCAGGGCGAGCCATCGGTGTTCGAGCACGTGATCTATGTCATCAAAGAGAACCGCACGTATGATCAGGTCTTCGGTGATTTCGCTCACACCAACGCCAATCCGTCGCTCTGCATCTTCGGCCGCGAAGTCTCGCCGAACCATCATGCGATCGCTGAACAGTTCGTGATCCTCGACAACTACTATTGCAACGGCGTTCTTTCCGCCGATGGGCATTCCTGGGCCACCGAAGGGAACGTCACCGACCATCTGGAAAAAGCCTTCGGCGGCTTTGCGCGAAGCTATACGTTCGGCGACGACCCGATCACGTATTCCTCGACCGGTTTCATCTGGGACAACGCCCTGGCGCATGGGCTGTCGTTCCGCAATTACGGCGAATTCGACACTACCGAAACCGTGCCGGAGAAGGCCACGTTCCTGGAGATCTACCGCGACTATCAAAACAAGACCGGCAAGATTCAGTTCCGCCACACGATCGGCATCGATCGCCTGCGACAGTACAGCCATCCGGAGTTTCACGGCTGGAACATGAACATCAGCGACGTGCAGCGGATGGACGTGTTCCTGGAGGAATTCCGCAAGTTCGAGGAATCCGGCACGTTGCCCAACCTGATCATCATGACGTTGCCGCAGGATCACGGCTCCGGCACGTCGCCCGGCTCGCCGACGCCGCGCTCGCACATGGCCGACAACGACCTGGCCGTGGGTCGCCTGGTCGAAGCGATCTCGAAGAGCAAGTTCTGGCCGAAGACCTGCATCTTCATCAACGAGGACGATCCGCAAAACGGCTTCGATCACGTCGACGGGCATCGTTCGATCTGCTTAGTCGTCAGCCCGTACACGAAGCGCGGCGCGGTGATCAACAAGTTCTACAATCAAACGTCGGTGGTGCATACGATCGAGCGGATCCTCGGCCTGCCGCCGATGAACCAGATGGACGCCCTCGCGCCATTGATGACGGATTGCTTCACCGCAGCGCCGGATCTCACCCCTTACGCGGCGCTGCCGAACAACATTCCGCTCGACGAACTCAATCCCGCGATGGCGCAGCTCGGCCCGCAAGAAAAGCACTGGGCCGAGTTGAGCCTGGAGCAAGACTTCACCAAGGTCGACCGTGCCGACGAAGATTCGCTGAATCGCATCATCTGGCACGCGGTCAAAGGCGTCGACGCGCCCTACCCGGTCGATTGGGCCGGACCGCATGGCCGGGGGCTCGCGGCGCTCGGGCTCGCCTTTGACCCCGATGCGGAAGACGAGGAAGAGGAAGAAGAGGAAGAAGAGGAACGCGAGCGCGCGGAGCGTGAAGCGGAGGCCGAGACTGACGAAGAGTAACCGTCCGTAGGCGGCACGATCGCTACGACCCCGCGATTGTCGCAACGGCTGGGAGCGAACTACACTTGTTGCGCCCCCAAATGTAATTCGAATTCCTTGGCTGTCGGGAGTTGTCGCGATGACGGGGTGTCAGAGCCGGTCGGTGCGGATGTTGCTCGTGGACGACGATCCGAGCATGCTCAAGTTGATTCGGGCCATTGTCGAACGGTCGTTTCCCGATCAAATCTCCGTCGAGGTCGCGGAAGATCCGCGCATTGCCCGGCGGATGATCGAGTCGAGCCCGGTGGACATTGTGATCACCGACATGGAGATGCCGGGCGTCAACGGCCTGGAAATCGTTCGCTGCGCGAAGCGTCGCAACGCTTACACGCAAGCGCTGATGTTGACCGGCCACTCCACGGTCGACTTGCTGCTCGACGCGATGGAACTCGGAGCGACCGACTACCTCTTAAAGCCGCTCGACAAAGAGGAACTGATCGTCGTCCTGACGGAAACGATCAATCGCCTGACGCGTTGGCGCAAGGCGCTCAGCAACACCTACACGACGCGCCAGCGAGCCGCCCAAGAAACCGTGGCACAAACCGCGACGTAGCGTAGTGGCGTCCCCCCATAGTCTCCTTTCGCTCCGCGAAAGGGTCCGGACTTTCGCGGAGCGAAAGGAGACTATGGGTGACTTCACTTCTCGACCATCTTCAACCTGGCGTCGACAAGCGCCTTGACGCCGGGAATGATCCGGCAGGCGTTTTCGTGGTAAACCTTGCGCAGCACGTCGTCCGGCAAGCCGAGTCCGTCGATGTTCCACAAGCCTTGCGGCGGGAACAGTTCGTCCGCGTACGGAAAATACTCGTCCCAGGTTTCCAGCATCCGCCAGTGCGGGTAGAGTCGTTCACGAGAGCGCGGGCCGTCGGTGCCGAACAGGATGCGGTCCGCGTGGTCCAGAAAGAACTTGCGCGATGTGTAGGGTTGACGCCCAAGTTCAGCGATGCGGGCGGCGATTTCGACGTAAAGATTCGGGAACTTCTCCAGCCACGCACCGACCGTGCGCAAATCCTCCGCGTTGCCGGCCACGTGCGCGCCGATGAACACCGTTTGCGGATGACGTTCTACGATCGCGATGAACGCCCGCAGTAGTTCTTCGCGGCGCGGCCATTGAGGTCCGTAAAAACTCCATTCCGGATGGCGATTCAATTCTTCCCAGCGTTCGTTGCGTTGATCGATCGGCTCGAAAAAGGCGGCCGGATCGGCGACGTGAATCAGAATCGGCAGGCCCAACTCGCCGCACGCCTGCCAGATCGGGTCGAAGCGCGGATCATCGATCTTGATCAGCGGCCCGTCGGCATTGCGGTAGCCGAGTCCGAATTGCTTGAAGATTTTCACGCCACTCGCGCCCCGCCGTTCGGCGTCGCGGAGACGCTCCACGACCCGCTGGGCGAAGTCCGGTTGATTGCAATCCCAAGTCGCCGGTTCCTCGGTGCGACCAGCCCCTTGCCAGTCGATATTGGCGAACGTGACAAAGCGTCCGGGATGCCGCCCGTTCAGAAAGCTGAGATGCTCGTCGATTTCCTCGCCCCAATGCCCGTCCAGACTGACCGAGGCAGCGATATTCTGCTCGTCCATGATTCGCACATAGTCGTCGAGCGCCTCGGGCGTCGGCGCCAACTTGATGCGTCCATGAAAATGCACGTCCACCACCGGGAATTTGGCCCGCCGCGTCTCGTGCAGTTCCAGTTGCAACATCGACTTCGGACGAAACTGATCGAGCGCCAAATCCCGCCCGTCGCGGCCATCCAGCGGCGCCGGCGGCTGTGCAAATGTAGCGTCGCTAAGCAGCCCAATGCAGGTTACGATCACTAAGAGGCGCACGAAAATCGAGATCATGGACACAGAACCGAATGACGTGGGCCGGGGCAAAAACCGAACATGCATTACGGCGTGCTCACTGATCGACTGTGGGAGGCGTCTCCGACGCCGATCGAGCGGCGCTTTTTCGCGAATTGCGTCCTTGAATTCCTCGCGACGTCCTCTCCATCGGCGTCGGAGACGCCTCCCACAGTCGAAAGTGGATCGGCTCTGAACTCGTGACAGCGTTTCTTGAGCCATCGCACGCGAAGTGCTAGTGTACACGCTGGGACGCGGGATTTCGCGGGTGCGGAGTTTCGCTGGTTCCGCGATTTCTCCAGTTCCTTTGCGCCCAGTACCGCGTGACCGCCTCCACCGAACGTACCGAAGGGCAGTCTCCCGACGAACGGCGTCAGGCGATCGAATTGAGTGTGCGGCGGACCGGCCACCGGGGCAGTCGCCCGCGCGAATCTCAAAAACTCCTCGGGACCGTTTCAATCGCCGCTGGCGATGGCATGAAGCGACGTTCGATGAGGATGTGGAACGGCCAGGCGATCGACAACGAGACGACCATGGCAGCTGGCACGCTGACTCCAAATGCCCAAAGCGATTCCTGATAACGGGCCTCACCGATGAACCGCTCGATGAACTTGCACGGGATCGCATGAACCAGGTACAGGCTATAGGAAATGACGCCGCACCAGCGCAACCAATGTAGGCCTTGCCACGAATTGATTGCCGAGTCCCAGCGGTGCAGACTCCAAAGAAGAATTGCCAGAGCTGTCGCGCATCCAATTGTATTGACAATGCTGCCAAGCGCCAATGAAACCGCCAAGCCAAACGCTGCGACGCGTCGCTCCGCGGTGGTGCCATGCAAGCTGTAAAACAAGAAGACGCCCGGTGCAAAACTGAGCCAGTAAAAGACGATAAATAGGCCGTTCAAGCTTTCCTCCAAATGGCTTGCCGATACGAGCGTTGTGACGACGCACAATGCGCACGCCACGGGCAGATACCATCGGGATGGAGCAAGTAACAACAGGCCGCATACGAGGTAGAATTGCTCCTCATAGCAGAGCGTCCAGGCTTGTGACATGATGAACTCGGGCGGTGGGCCAACTAACAACGCCCGCCAAGTTTCGGTGAGCGTGAAGTTGCCAAACACCTGCCAAAAAGAAACGATTTCAGCATTTGGCGTATCAAGGAACGTAAATGACGAGAGAGTCGCCCAGACGCACGCGCACGCGACCCAGTAGGGCGGATAGATTCGACGCATTCTTCGTTTCATAAATCCAGCAAGAGATTCCTTCCGCTTTCTGGCCGCCGCTACGGCAGCGGTTATGCAGTATCCAGAAATGCAGAAGAACATATGCACGCCGACGGCGCCCAAATCGGGTTCAAAGCCGAACACGGACTCACGCGCCGCGGCCGAAGTGGAATGATGGACAACGACCATCAGGCAGGCGAGCCCGCGGAAGTGGTCCACAATGTGATAGCGGGTGCTCATCGTGCCATCCTCATATCTAGCCCTCGCGCCGTGGCGCGACGGACAACTATGGCTTCGTTTCGGGAGTGGTGACTTCGAGCGCGAGTCTTAGTCAAAACAACCCGATGGGACCAAGTGGCCGAAATTCTGTTCCGACTTTCCCGCCGGGGACCTCAATCCTTGTAATCTCGCCGCCGTTTCTTGAGCCAACCCGCGCGAAGTGCTAGTGTACACGCTGGGACGCGGGATTTCGCGGGTGCGGAGTTTCGCTGGTTCCACAAATCCTCCCGTTCCTTTGCGCCCAGTACCGCGTGACAGCGTCTACCGAACGTACCGAAGGGCAGTCTCCCGACGAACGGCGTCAGGCGATCGAATTGAGTCTGCGGCGCGCCCGGCCGCCGGGGCAGGCGCCCGGCTTCGAGCCCCAAGAGTTCCTCGGCGCGGGGGCGTATGGCGAAGTTTGGGTGGCGATCGACCGCAATACCGGGCGGCGCGTGGCCATCAAGTTCTACTCGCATCAGGGGGGTCTCGACTGGTCGCTGCTGACGCGCGAAGTCGAAAAACTCCGCTTCCTGTTCGCCGATCGCTACGTCGTGCAACTGATCGCCGTCGGCTGGGACGCCGATCCCCCCTACTACGTGATGGAGTACGTCGAGCGCGGCTCGCTGGCCAAGCGCTTAGGCGAGGTCGGGCGGATGCCCGTCGACGAGGCGACGCGCGTGTTCAAGGACGTGGCCATCGGCCTGGTGCATGCCCACGGGAAGGGTGTGCTGCACTGCGATCTCAAACCCGCCAACGTCCTGCTGGATCAAGACGGGCGACCCCGGCTTGCGGATTTCGGCCAGGCCCGGCTCTCGCACGAGCAAACTCCCTCGCTGGGCACGCTGTTCTACATGGCGCCGGAGCAAGCCGATCTTCAAGCGGCGCCTGACGCGCGTTGGGACGTGTATGCGCTCGGCGCGCTGCTGTACACGATGCTTGTCGGCGAGCCGCCGCATCGCTCGCCCCGCACGGTCACGGTGCTGGAGCAGCCGAGCGGATTGGCGCATCGCTTGGAACGGTATCGCGAACTGCTGCGCAACGCGCCGCCGCCCGACGCACATCGCAAGACGCCGGGCGTCGATCGGGCGCTGGCGGAAATCCTGGAACGGTGCCTGGAGGTCGATCCCGACAAGCGTTATCCCAACGTGCAGGCGGTGCTCGATGCCTTGCGCGCGCGCGATGCCCGACGGTCGCGGCAACCGTTGATTTTGCTCGGCGCGCTCGGACCGGTGCTGCTGATGGCCGTGATGGCGTTTTTCGCCTGGCGAGGCTTCGAGGCCGCTTACAAGGTCGCGGATCAGGAGCTGACCAAGAAGGCGCTCGACAGCAAGCAGTACTATGCGCGGTTCGTGGCGAATTCCGCAGCCTATGAATTAGAACGCCGCTTTGAGCTAGTGGAAGACACTGCCGCGGAGAGCGAATTTCGCCAACGGCTCGCGCCGTTGATCGACGACGAGACGCTGCGGCCGATCATGACGCGGCTCAGCGATCCGGCGTTCGCAGTCCCCGATCGCCAATTGTCGCCCGAGTTGCGCGCGGAACAGTCCGCACTGCAGGAGGCGTTGCTGGAGAATCAAGCCCGGCTCTATCTGGAAGATTATTTTCAGCAGAAACTCAGCAATGATCGCGGTATCAAGGTGGCGAGTTGGTTCTTCACCGACGCGCGGGGTTTGCAAATCGTCCGCGTGCCTTCGAACCGCGTGAATATCGGGTCGAACTTCGGTTGGCGTACGTATTTTCATGGCGGCCCGCTGGAACAGCCTTCAACCTGGCGACCCGGTCCGAACGATCACGTCCAGGAGACGCAGCTTTCGGCGGTGTTTCAAAGTACCAGCTCGAATCTCTGGGTCGTCGGCATTTCCACGCCAATCTATCGCGGCGACGAATTCCTCGGCGTGCTAGCGCTGACCGTCGAGGTCGGACAATTCGCTGATCTGCGGGGGAGCGGCCAGAATCGTGAATTCGCTGTCATGATGGACGGGCGGCCGAGCAATCCGGGCGTCATCGTCCAGCACGAATTGTTTACCAAGCTGTTGGAACAGAAGCGCGGCGAATTCTTGCGTCGATTCCGCGACTATCGCGTGCCGATCGAGCAGATCGGCGATACCGAGGACCGCTATCAGGATCCTTTCGCCAAGGACCTGTTGGGCGCCGATTACCGCGGCGATTGGCTGGCGGCGAAGGCGCCAGTCCGCGTGCGCGACGAGGAGACCGGGCTCTTCGTCATCGTGCAGGAACGCTACGACGAAGCCATCGGCCAGGCGCTTTCGCCCCTCAAGCGGGCCGCCATTACGCGCAGCCTATTGGGCGTGGCGGCCATGGTGATCATCGTCACCGGACTCTGGGCCTATGTGATGCGCTCTTGGAATCAAATGGCCAGCATTGAGGAATTGCGAGACGAGGGCCCTTCGCGCCCGACTGAAGACGGGCTCACGTTGGACTTTCGAGCCCGCGATGAGACTCGCACGGAACGAAGCGACTAACCGCATTCGATCGCTGCTGCGGCGGCGCCCCATAGTCTCCTTTCGCTCCGCGAAAGGAGACTATGGGTCACGCGATGCTACGGCGCCGATTCGGACGGCGTCGCTTGCTCAACCGGTTGCGCGGCGGCTTCGTCCTTGGGCGTCGCTTCCGTTGTCTCGGCCGAAGCTGGCGGCTCGGATGTCGCGGCCGATTCGGCAGGCGTTGCGAACGCGTTAGCCGGCGCTGGCTGCGACTCGGGAGAGGTCGACTCGATCGGCGTTACTTCAGGCCGATCACGTGCGTTGTCAATCGTGATCGCCACGCAGAATGGCGCGCACTCGGTTTCACGATAGGAGACGTAATCGATCGTCTTGATCGGCGTCTCAGGTCGTGGATTGTCCCAACTGGTGAGGAACAGCCGAATCTGCGGCGCACCCGGGCTCTGCTGACTGATGGCCTGGTTCGAGCCTGTCCAAACCATCCGCCCGCGATCGACGGCCTTCGTGCCGTCGGCGTCCCACCAATCGCGCACGTCGACCCCGTAGACGATCGGAATCATCTCGACTCCGCCGTCCGCGTAGTGAACTTCGTAGTGCCCGATGGGGACGCCGTCCTTCGGCGCCGGCCAACCCGTGGCGTGCAAGAAGTGGAGGCGTTCACAGGTTTCGCCGATCTCGATGCCGTCGATGCGATCCGGCAAATGCGCCGCGGTGCCGTCCTTGTGACCAAGGGTAAGCATGCGCTCCGGCACATTGAAGTTGACGCCTCCGAGCACTTGTTCGCCCGCATTGAGCGTCCCGAGGTGATTCCCCGCGCGACCTCCATGCATGTCTTCATGAATGCCCTGGTTCGCCAGTTCCGCGAACGACACCGGCTCGAATTTACGAGTGACGTCCATCACGGGAGCGTAAATCGCGGCGACGGCCGCCGAGCTACCGCCAAATGGCGACGCGTCCCGCAATAGCAAGCTCTGCACTGCGGGTTCCGTCGTGGTCTGATCCGAAAGCAACGTGGTGCTGCCATCCACGAACGCGACAACGGCGCCCTCGGGTTGATCGCCCGAGATGCTCGTGCCCTGCGGATCGTTGATCTTGAAGCTCATGCTGTCGAAAGCGAGATCCTCCGGCGCGATCCACTCGACCGGACTGTACGTCGACTCGACGACCAACACGGTGCCCCCCGCGCCCTTGATCGCGTCGGCCCGCGACGTCGTCGTGCCGGGCGGGAACATCGTGCGCTCCCCGATCACCACGACGAACTGTGTGCGTCCCTGGCCATCGGGCGTGCCGTTGCTGTAGACGTCCGGGATCAACCGCGCCAACGAGCGATTGTTCGGGCTATCCCAGGGCTCGCGCAGGTTGTAGCGCACATAGAGGTCGTCGCGCTCCAGATACGGCAGCAGCAATACGCGCCAGGAATGGTACGGGCGTCCATTTGGCCCCAAGGTCACGGCTGGCGGGAAACTTCCCCAGACGTCGTGATAGGCTTGCATCGCCCCGGCGATAACCTTGAGGTTGGTTTCCGTCGTGCCCAGTTGAGCCTGCGTCTGCAACCGGAGCAGCGTAGGGACCACGAAGGCGGCGGCCAGGAGGCACAGCACCACGGCGACGAGGCCTCCCACGGCCAGGCCAATCGCGCCTTTGCCCGCCGGCTGTTCGTGCTTTTGCTCCTGCCACTCCGCGACGCTCGGAATCGCCACCGGCCGGCCGCAACCGGCGCAGGGACCGGTCATTCCGGCGAATTTTTCGGACACATCCGTGTGTCGTCCGCAATGCGGGCAGATAAACGAAATCGGCATAACGGGTTCACCTGGCAGGAGTACGGCGTCGCCGGCCCAGTCTAACGGACCGACTGTTCCCCAGCCAGATTTTCGTCGCCGGCGGTGCGATCTTTGTCGGAAAGCAGATCGCAACCCCCAAAAAAGTGGTGGCCCGTTCGCAAACAATCATTAGCCCGACGCGCCAGCGAGGGGGAGTGGACGCCGCCCTATCGCCAACGCTGTACTCAGATCGACGCCAACTCCCCCTCGCTGGCGCTTCGGGTTGGTGTTTGGCGCAAAATCGCGCCTAGCGTTTACGGACTTCCAGGAAAATGATGTTCCGCTGATCCTCGGAACAGAGCCGTACGTCGTGGATTTCGGACTCGGGGATTTCGGCCGTCAGGTCGATCATGTCCTGCCGCGTCCGGTAGATCAGCTGCCAGTCCATGTAGGTTTCCATATACCCGACGTCACGTACGCCCGGCAGGAAATTGGCCACCATCAGCTTGCCCCGCGGCCGCAGCATCTGGAACATCGTAGCCACGAGCCGCTGGGCGACAGGCTGTTCCAGGTAGTCGAACAGACCGGTCGAATAGACCAGGTGAAACTGCCCCAAATTGAGCTTATTGGTCAGCAGGCTGCGGAACTTGGCCGGCACGGTAATCGCACCCAAATGGCCGTAGGCGCGATCGACCTCGGTCAGGCTTTTGGTGTCCGCATCGAGGGCGACGAGACGTCCGAGCTTGCCGCGGCGGATGGCCGACGAGAGATTCGCCTCGCGCAAGTGTCCGGACGCGATCGCCAGCACATGCGGCCGGGCGCAGCGATCGGCCAGGCGATCGATCATCTCGGCCACGTATCCCCGTCGCGCACGGACTCCTTCCGAGGCCGGCGCCGCCGTGGTGAAGTCGAAAATCAACTGTCCCAGCCGCTCGGCTTCGGGCGGCGACCAGCGTTCCTCGCGGCCGTAGATGTAGTCCATCATCTGGGCGTCGCCCGCGTAGCCGCGGGGCTTCGAGAACGCGCGATAGGTGAACGGGTCCTGATGCACGAGCTTTAGCAGCGCGTGCCGTCGGCTGGTTTGAATGCACTCGGCCCATTCCTGCGGCGAACTGCTGAGCCGACGCGTCCGCAGGCCGAGGAATAGTTCGTCGAGCACGCGATGGACGATATCGCGGTGATCATGGGCGCCGAGCAAGCGCTGATGCACGTCGTTCAAGAAATCCGTGAACAACTGATCGACCGAAATCGGTGCATGTTGCGCGTCGGAGGAGAACCGAGCCCCGGCGGGGAGCTCGAACGGAGTAGATGACATGTTTTGAATCGCCGACGGTTGGGCCCCGATCCCTGGGGCGGCCGTTCGTGTCGCGCCGGCGCTCGTTGAAAATGCGTTGCGCGATGCTTCGTTGCGCCTATTCAGCACGACACGCATATCAGTATTGTCAGGACGCTTGAGCAAATCCAGTTTGAATTGATAGAATTCAACGCATAAGTTGCGCACACGTTCCGCACAACTGGAGTAGGTGATAACCCTTACTCAGCATACGCACATTACCTGATCGCAACCGTCAACGTGAACAGCCAGCAAGGCGAACCAAAGACGTGTAACTGCCCGTGATAGCGATCGAATTCCACTTATGAATCAACACACCATTCTCGATCTCTATCGCGCGCGCACGCCGCGCTCCGCCGAATTGGCTGCCACGGCGCGCGAGTTACTTCCGGGCGGCGTCGTTCACGACGCGCGGTTGCTGGAACCGTATGGCATCTACGTCGCGCGAGCGCAAGGGGCGCGCAAATGGGATGTCGACCATAACGAATACGTTGACTATTCCGGCGGCCATGGTGCATTGCTGCTCGGACACAATCATCCGGCGGTCGTGGCCGCGGTGCGACAGCAATTGGAACGTGGCACGCACTACGGCGCATGCCACGAGCTGGAACTGCGCTGGGCCGAAACGATTCGCCACCTGATGCCGGCAGCGGAGCGAGTCCGCTTCACCAGTTCCGGCACCGAGGCGACGTTGCTCGCCCTGCGCCTCGCGCGGGCCGCCACCGGCCGGACCAAGATTCTGCGGTTCGCCGGCCATTTTCACGGCTGGCACGATCATGTCGCCTCGGCGTATGGCTCGCACTTCGACGGTTCCCCCACGCCGGGCGTGCTGCCGGCGGTCGCGGAACAAATGGTCGTCGCTCCGCCGGGCGACGTCGCCGCGCTCGAAGCGACGCTCGCCGCGCACGACGATATCGCCGCCGCCATCGTCGAACCGACCGGCGCCAGTTGGGGTCAGGTGCCGCTCGATCCCGAATTCCTGTTCGCGCTGCGCCGCGCGACTTCCGCGCGCGGCATCGTACTGATCTTCGACGAAGTCATCTCGGGGTTTCGCTGCGGCCCCGGCGGCGCACAGGGAGTGCTCGACATTCGTCCCGACTTGACGACGCTCGCCAAGATCGTGGCCGGCGGGCTACCGGGCGCGGCGGTGGTCGGCCGAGCGGACCTGATGGACGAACTCGACCCCGTCGCCGCCAAAGCGCGGGGTCGCGAAAAAATCTCCCATCACGGCACGTTCAACGCGAATCCGCTTTCCGCCGCGGCCGGCATCGCGGCGTTGGAGATCATCGCCACGACCGATGCCTGCGACCGGGCGAGCGAATTCGCCGAGCAACTACGCAACGCGCTCAACGACGTGCTCGCAATTGAAAAGGTCGATTGGTCGGCCTATGGCACGTTTTCCGGCTTCCATATCTTCACGAACCCGGAACACCTGCCGATCCGCCCGCACGAAATCGACGCCTGGCGCTACGACTACAAAGTCCTGAAGGCCCGGCGCCCCGAAGTCATCACCGCGCTGCGCCTGGGCATGCTGGTCCACGGCGTGGAACTCTTCAGTTGGCCCGGCGGACCCACGTCGATGGTCCACACCGACCGCGACCTGCAACAAACCGCGGAAGCGTTCCAGGCGACTTTGAAGTTGATGAAGAGCGAGGGTTTCGTCGGTTGAACAGCGGAGGCGCTGAGACGCGGAGGAGGATGAGAGGAGTAAATTAGGAATTCATCGGGTATTGCGGCGGCCCTTAGGTTTTGGAATTGATTTGCGAAGCGCCAGTGTCGCCGTGTTTCAACAAACTCAATCCGCGCGCACGGCTCGCCCTACGTCTTTCGCGCTCTCTCCCACTCTCTCCTCCGCGTCTCAGCGCCTCCGCGGTTCAATCGCACCTCACTCCGTGCCTCCGTGTCTCCGTGGTGAATCTTCACCTGCCTTCGACCGTGATCGCCATCACTACCGGCGCGGTGGTATCATCGCCCTTGACGAGCTCGATCCGCTGGATCAGGTCCTGTTTCGTCGGCGTCACCGCGAAGTAGCGAATCTGGCGTCCCTGGAGATCGAACGCGAACTCCGATTTCGGTACGTCGACGCGGCGGATGTAGTCGGCGAAGTGCTCGCCGTTCCGCAGTTCATGGTCCTCCGCCGTGCCGTCCTCGAAGTGCAACCGGACGATCATCGTGACGGATTTCTCCGTACCGTAGGGATAGCCCCAACCGGAGACGCCGCTCAAGAAGTGAATGGCCTTGGCCGGGGCGTTGCAGGGCAATTCCACGCTGCGCGGCATCGTCGGTGCCAAATAACCCTGCGGACCGAACAGCATAATCGCGTTCGCGGCGCGCCCTTGGCGCGGATCGACGAGCACGAACGGCACGTTTTCGAACGTCTTCGGGCCCCAGTCGTCGAAGATCAATCGCTCGGCCGGCGCATCAGCGCTGTAGAACATGCCTTTGACCGTCGACACGCGGGCGACCTTGGAAATATCGAGCGGCAAGTACTTGCCACGGAAAGCCAGGAACTCCAGCAGGTTCGTCAACTCTTCCTGCGTGATCTGCTTCTCAAATCCCTCGGGCATGAGCGACTTGCGCGACGCCGCAAGTTCTGAGATGTCGTCGCGCAACAAGCTGATCGTCTTCCCTTCGGCGTCGATCAGCTCGATCGACGTCCGCGATTCGGACGCCAGCAGCCCAGTCAGAATCTGCCCGTCCTCTGTGGCCACGGTGTAAACGCGAAAATTCCCTTCCACGCTCTTGCTGGGATCGATGATATTGCCGAGCAACTCCTCTTTGGGATGCACCGCCATGCCGGTCAGGTCGGGGCCGATGCGCTTGCCTTCGCCGCTATGGGTATGGCAGTTCGCGCAATGCTTCAGAAACAATTGTTTGCCGGCGACGTGATCGCCCTTCACAAGCGTGATCGGCAGCAGTCCTTCGAGCACTTTTTGCGATCCGCGTCCGGCAGCGTGCCCCCTTTCTCCAGCAATCGACCTGCTTGCCGGCGCAGGGCGCGGCTTGGATGCGCTAACAGCGCCTGCTTGCGATCGAGCGAAAGATCCGTCAGCAACTCCGGCCGATCGTCCGCAGCGTTGAGCAACGCTTGCGTCCACTCCGGCCGGCCCAGCAATACGGCATAGGCGTTCGCCTTCACGGCCGGCGCGAAGCTATCCAAACGCTCGATCAACCGTACGCCAGCCTCTTCGGCTGTGCTTACCTCCAATGCACGCAACCAGCCCGACGCCAGCTCCGGCGACGTGCGCGGCGTGATCTCTTCCAACAGTCGATCGACGGCTTCAATGCTGTTCGATTGAAACTCGACAAACTCCCGCGCGGCGGCGATCCGCCGTTCGTCGCTTTTTGTTTCGTCCGTCATCTCCGCCAGGAGCGCCTCGGATAGCTCTTCGGCCAGCTTGCCCAATTGCTCGCTTCCCCAGAGCGAGGCCAGCTTCACCAATCCGCCGCGCGTGCCGGGCGAAACTCGCTTCGCGATGGTCTCTAAACTCGCTTCCAATGCGGCGTCGACGGGAACCTTGGCGTCCTTCGGCCAGCCGTCCACGAGGCCTTGGACGATCGCCTCGGCCACGGCTGGCGGGGCGTCGACCAACTTGGCCAGCAACGCCGGCGCCGCGGCGACGTTTCCGGATCGCGCGAAGTGTCCGCCGACAATGCGAGTCACCTCCATTTGCTGGTCGCTGAGCTCGCCCGCGGCGGCAATTCGATTCAGGAACGGGCCACTGTGCGCGGCCGCGGCGCAGGTCGCGGCCTCTGGGATCCAGCGATCGGCCAGGTTATTGCGATCGCGAAGCATCGCGTCGATCGCCTCGGCGGCCATTTCGCTGGCCGGAAATTCCGCCAGCGCCAAGAGCACATTGAGCCGCACAAGCGCATCGCCGTCTTCCCGCAACGCGACCAGCGCCGGCAAGGACGCTTCGACGCGTGGCAGAACTTGCGTGGCGTTCATCCGCACCCCAGCCGACGGGTGCTTGAGGGCCGCCATCACCGCCGCGGTCGCATCGGCATGTTTTCCATCCAGTGCGCCGAGCCCGTGCATTGTCCACAGGGCGTGAATGGCGCCGACGTTCAACCCAATTGCATCAACCGACTGGTTCTGCGTGAGCGCGATCAACTGCGGCAACACGTCCAACTCGCCGCGTTCGACCAGCAGGCGTTGCGCGTGGCGGCGCCAGAGGAGATTCGTGTGCGCCAACGTGCGCACCAATTCGTCCGGCGTGGCTTTCGCGAGGTTCGGCGCCGCGTCCTGCTTCCAACCATCCGGCACGATGCGGTAGATACGGCCATGCTTTTTGTCGCGCAGGTCGGATTCGTACGCATTCCCCTTGCCGTTTTCAAAACCTTGGGGCGTCGGGTTGTGTTGCACGATGTAGTTGTACCAATCGATCACCCAGACGTTGCCGTCTGGCCCGACCTCGGCCATGATCGGCGCGGTCCATTCGTCATCGCTGGCCGCGAGGTTGAACGAATTCTCCGAACGGAAATCGGTCCCGTCGCGCTCCAAGACGAACGTCCCGACGAGGTGCCCGGTCCCTTCGGTGACAAACGCGGTGCGGTTCCAATACTCCTGCGGATAGTTGCGGGCCGTGTAGAGCGAGTGCCCCGCGCCGGCCGTATAACCGCCGTGCTGATCGACTTGCCGCACCTTCGGCGTGGCCGCTTTGAAGAGATACGTGTCGGAGATCATCTCCAGCACCAAGGACGGCGACCAACCGCGCACGGCTTCGTAATAGCGATTGGCGATCGGCATGTACACGCTTGGGCAGCGATTGGCCGTCGAGCCGAAGATCAGACCTTCTTCGCTGATGCCCAGGCCCCAGGTGTTGTTGTTCGTCGAGCGGACGAACTCCAACTTCTTGCCGTCGGCCATAAAACGGAAGAAACCTTGGCGGAAATGGGCCAACTCGACGCCGTCGGCATTCGTGGGCGTCGAGTCGTTGTAGCCCTGCATCCCCCAGATCCAGTTATCGAGCCCGTACTGAAAATTGCTCACGCCGCCATGCGTGTCGTTGAGCGCCCAGCCGGTGAACAACACACGGCGTTCGTCGGCCACGTCGTCGCCGTCGGTGTCTTTCAAGTACAGCGTCTCCACGCCGTTCTGCACGATCACGCCCCCGCGCGAGAACATCATCGCTGTCGGAATGCTCAGCTTCTCGGCGAAGACCGTGAATTTGTCTGGCCGCAAATCGCCGTCGGTGTCTTCGCAAATGCGGATGCGGTCGCGTCCGCCGCCGGGCGGCTGCAACTCGTTCGGATAGTCGTACGTTTCGCAAACCCAGAGCCGGCCGCGCTCGTCCCAGTTCATGGCGATCGGCTTGCCGGCCAATTCCGGTTCGGCGACGAACAACTCCGGATGCATTCCCTCGGGCGTCATCAGATGCTTGATCGATTCCTCCGGCGCGAGCGGTTGCTGCATCTCGCTCAGCGGTTCATCCTGCACGCCCCAGCGGGCGCTTGGCGGATAGTTCGGGATCTTCTTGCCGACGTTGACGTACTCGAACGGCGCGACG
>JALHLM010000053.1:0-4356 GCA_022844585.1 Pirellulales bacterium
ACGTCCCTTGGCTCATGGAAATGCCATTCGTCCCGAGATCCGTGTGAATAATCCCGGCCGCCACGACATCCTCGCTTGCAACGAACGCTCCGGAAAAGGCGGCAGAATATGCGGCCAGCTTATTGACTAATCGGCACCGCGGGACGAAAGGGGATTCCGCATTGTCCGACATGGGCAGCTCCACAAGAGGAAAGTTCGCTGGCGAAAAAATGAATGCGCTTTAATTCGATCGACGTGTCGCCCTCCTCCTTCGTAAGATCGCCAGCCCCGCCGCCCCGGCCGCCAGCAGCACCAGCGACGGCGGCTCCGGCACGGGGTTCTCGGCTCCAAAGTTGTTCCGCACCGCGTTCAGGTCTTCGATGTCGACCACGTCATCGCTGTTGGTATCGCCGAGGACGCCGTCCCCAGTCGCGCCGAAATTGTTGCGGACGTTGTTCAGGTCCAGGATGTCGACCTTACCGTCGGCGTTGGTGTCGCCGAAGTGATCGGCAATGACTCCGGTGTCGCCCGCGAGGATCGGTTTGCCCGGTATGGTTTCGTACGCATAGCCGAAGACGACGGCTTGTCCCCAGCTACATGGCCATTGATTCGTCGGTACGCCTTCGTTCAGCACCTCAATTTGCACCCACGCCGCGTGGCGACCGCTGTTGGGGATGTCAAACGCAAGACCGAGAAAGCCTGGGCTACCAACAAATGGGCCTTTCCAGTGCCAACCAGAAAAACTGGAGTTACACGACACCAGAGGAGCGAAATTGGTTGCCAGTTGTGTTGTTGTTGGATCGATGGACTCTCCTTCAGCCAAGCCATAGGAGCCTTGCTCGTTCTTGAAAACTCCATTGGCGGATTGACCCACCGCCCCCATCCCAAAAGTATTGAAGTACGTACTCGACCTCGAGGTTGACCCAAGGTGAAAATCAATCTGGTCGTCGGCGTTCAGATCAAGGTCAAAATCGCCGTCGAACGCGAAACCGCTCGTTCCCAGGTCGATGTACACCACATTCGCACTCGCTTGGTTGCCCGCGACCAGTCCAGCGCTCAGCGCCGCCGAATAGGTCGTCAACTTTCGAGTCAGACGAGAACGAATCGACGCGAGGTTGCGGGATCGGCTCATGGCGTGCTCCTGAGTGAGTGGGTCAACACAGTGTGTGATGTGCTCGGCTTCGTCGCAGCATCGCCAACCCCGCCGCCCCAGCCGCCAGTAGCGCCAGCGAAGTCGGCTCCGGCACAAACGCCATTTCCATCACCGCATAGGCTGGAAGTCCGCCGATGACCGACGTGTTCGAAATGTCGTTCCACTGCCAATTGCCGTTGCTGAAGTTGTAGATGTGGACCCAATCTTCGATGCCGCCGGAGTTGTTGGGCTCGCCCGGATACCAGAAGGTGTAGTCGACCGGTTCTCCGCTGTACCACTCGAAGACGCCTTCTTGGCGAGTGTCGTTGAGACCGATGTACAAATAGAACTCTCGGAACGTCGTCGTCACCCAAAAGTCTTCATTGAAGTCGTTCAACGTGACCAGGTGACCGCCGAGCGATACCGCATACGCCTCGGCGGCCACCGGGGTAACGCCCGTGCCTGGCGTATCCCCCTGGAGCAGGTGATAGATGTGACTGTTCGCCGGATACACCGCGGTCTGGCGAATGGTCACACCGTCACTCACGTTCGGAAATGCGACCAGCGATGCGACGGCAAGAAGTAATGCGGAGTGTCTCGAGCGCAGGATGCGATGGCGTGGCATGGTTGTACCTCAAAGATGGTGCATGAGAAGAGACAAGGCCGGAGCAAACTGTCGAGGAAAAGATGAGAAGAGAGCAAGCAATGCATCATGCGGTTTCTGGGCAATCTCGGCGACGCCGCAGCGCCGCCAACCCCGCGGCCCCAGCCGCCAGCAGCGCCAACGACGGCGGCTCCGGGACCGCGCCGGCGAGAATGGACGTATTCGCGTCGCGTTCGTAGCCCAGCCGATACGCGAACTGGTTGTCGACGTCGAGCCAGCCGGTGTGCAACGCGCCGTCAGGCAACTTGAAGATCAACCCCAGGTAACCTCGTTCATCCAAGAACTCCCCGACAGCAAAGGCACATTCATTAAAGATGCAACCGTCCCCAGATGTCGTAAACGTGCCCGTCGAGGACATCATTCCGCTGCGCGCGTGGGGTGACTGTGAGCTGATCAAGTCGCCGGAGGCCAATCTTGCCGCAAAACTTCCGAAGTGTGTTAAGACCTGATTCGATGCACTGCGGCCGATTGCCATCAATCGAATGCCGGCACTTCCGCTGTCATCGTCGAAGGTCGAGAACGGTTCGCGACGGAAGAGAAACTCGTTGGGGCCGTCTTCGATATCGATTTGCAGCCCATCGATTGGCCGAGGCGCGGGGAATTCGCGATACACGATCGCCCCTTCCGCATCGCCAGCCACGGCTGCGCCGCAAGCGAAAGCATACGCGGAAAGTTTTCGCGCCATACGGCGGCACTGCCGAGTGTTCGCCAAAGGAGGAAGACTCATGTGTTGCCCTTGTTTGAAGAAGAATGGACTCTCGAATCACCGCCTGTTGACTCACTCACTTGCCGCTCGCTTCCGTCTCAACACTGCTAACCCAGCCGCCCCGGCCGCCAGCAGCACCAGCGACGGCGGCTCCGGGACCGGGTTTCCCGCGCCAAAGTTGTTTCGCACGGCGTTCAGGTCTTCGATGTTGACCAGGTCGTCGTTGTTGGTATCGCCGAGGACGCCGTTGCCGGTCGCGCCGAAGTTGTTGCGGACGTTGTTCAGGTCCACAATGTCGACCTTGCCGTCGCCGTTAGTGTCGCCGAAATTATCGCCAATGACTCCGACGTCGCCGGCGGTGATTGGCGCGCCGGGTTCAGTTTCAAACGCAAACGCGTAAAGCCGCAGTTGACTACCGACGCCAATATCAAGCCAAGCGGTATGCGCGCCGCCGGTTGCGGGGATACTGAACGATAAACCGAGAAACCCTCGGCCCGATCCAAAGGCGCCGGAACTGCGCCAACAATTGGTTGCGCGACTCGTCGTGTAACTTGAGTAGAAAGCGCAAGATTCCGCCCCCAGCAGCACTTCTTGGCCAAGTGCATAGATGTCGCGCGGCGAGATGGTCTCTCCAGCCGCAAAGCGCGCAGCGCCGTTCACGTTTTTGGCAACTGCGTTGTTCGCAGGAGGAACGGCCGTGGCGCTGAAGATGGCGACAGAACTTCGCCAGCCAATGTCGTACCGTGTAGCATAATGATGCACCGTCAAATCCGTGACGTTGTCGTTGTTCAAATCGAGGTCGAAGCCATCCGACAACAGCATGCCGTTTGGGGGGAACTCCGTGTACATGATCGCCGCATTTGATTCGGTGGCGACAAATGAAGTCGATGCGGTCGCATAAGCGGCCAGTTTACTAACGAGACGACGAGATCGTTTCTTGGGGATTTGAAGCACGGCGTGCTCCTGGTGGCAAATAGCAAGTTTGTCAGCCCTGCCAGCGGTCAACTTTCGAGTCTCCTCATCCATCTCTGATGCACCATCGCCATCCGCGCCTGCCGCCATCAGCACTGGCGACGACGGTTCCGGTGCTGGTTTCGCGGCGCCCATGCCGTTCGCCGGCGCCCACGGCGGCATTACCGCTGAATTGCGTCGACCGAGGCCAGACAAGGTGTCGCTCCGACTGGACGGCGGAGAACTCCGCGCATGCCAATAGCCTAAGCGGCTCGCGTCGCCGAAAAAAGCGCGCACGAATTACATTTCGTAAAAAAACTTCCCGAGAACAGCGTCCGACGCCGGACCACGCCTCAATGAGCGCTAGGTGAACGATGGAGTATGGCCGTTGTGGACAATCGCTGTTTACGGCAGATCCAGTGGAAGCGTGATCCCTGAACCAGTTGTCGATCGAGAGTGCGAATCGCGCATCAATTGGTCATTTTCAAGTTCAGGAAACGCTCTGGAGAATAGAAGCAAAGGAAATGCTCGCGTCTCAGGTGGCACGCGAAGTGCGCGTCGCACCGCTAGAATGGTCGCCAATTCAATCCTCGGGAGTCATTGGCGTGATTTTTTGCGGCGTGGGCGTCCTGCTCATCTTTCTGGTCTTGCTGGACGGTTTCGAAAGCACCGTGCTGCCGCGACGGATTACGCGCCGCTGGCGACCGACGCGTCTGTTTTTTCGCTCGGCATGGTCCGCCTGGCGGTGCGGGGCGGCGTTGTTTCCGGCCGGGCGGTATCGCGAAAATGCGCTGGGCGTGTTTGGCCCGCTGGCCCTGCTGGGGCTCTTCGCCGTTTGGATTCTCACGTTAATCCTCGGCTTCGCTTCTATTCACTGGGGCCTCGGCACGCTTTCCGGAGAAAGGGACTTCCGAAACTACCTCT
>JALHLM010000053.1:4366-17679 GCA_022844585.1 Pirellulales bacterium
TCTACATGAGCGGCGAAACCATCTTCACGCTCGGCTATGGAGACATCACCCCGGACTCGTTTCCAGGCAAGTTCCTGGCGGTCGTCGAAGCCGGCCTGGGCTTCGGCTTCATGGCCGTGATCATTGGCTACCTGCCCGTCCTCTACCAGTCGTTCTCGCGCCGTGAGCAGACGATCGCCCTCCTCGACGGACGCGCCGGCTCTCCGCCGACCGCTGCGGAGTTTGTGCGACGGTTGGGCGTCACCGGCGCGTGTGGCGAATTGGAACGCATGCTCCCCGAATGGGAGCTCTGGTGCGCTGAACTACTGGAAAGCCATTTGTCGTTTCCCGTCTTGGGCTTCTATCGTTCGCAGCACGACAACCAATCCTGGCTGGCGACTTTGGCGATGATTCTCGACGTCTCGGCGCTGCTGGTGATCACCGGCGGGGCGGAATACCGTCGCCGCGCGGAACTCACGTTTGCAATGGCGCGTCACGCGAGCGTCGATCTTTGCCTCGTACTCTGGCTGCCGCCGGGCGAGAATTCCGTGGAACGGCTGACCGCGAACGAAGCGCAGCAGCTCCTTGCCCTGCGAATGAATAGCGAGCCTTCGCCGGAACAGATCGAGCGATTGAACGAGCTTCGCGCGCTGTACGAGCCCTTTGTTCAGGCCCTGGCCGAGTTCTTTCAGTTTCGCTTGCCGCGCTTCGTGCCGGATCGATCGGCGCCCGATAACTGGCAAACCAGTCCGTGGTCGAAGCGAGCCCCGGGACTCACGGATCTGGCCAACCTCGACGGCGACGAAGAAAGCCATTTCGGCTAGCGCCAGTTTGGGCGGCGCAATACATCGATGGCGCTATTGAGCTGCATTTCGTGGAGTTGGCCGCTCGATGTACGGATACGTCCACTGGTACACACTTCCATCCCAGCCGGCCGCCGCGACTGTTTTTCCGTCGGAGGAAGTCGCGACCGCTCGCATCGGGCCAGGCGGTCCCGTGAGACGTGCGATTTCGGCCCCTTGGCCGACGCTCCAGACGCGCACCGTGGCGTCTTCACCGCAGGTGACAAGGTGTTCGCTGTCGGCGGTGAACGCGACGCTATAGATCACGCCTTGATGTCCTTCCAGTGAGGCGAGCCGTTTCTCGGCGACGACATCCCAGATTTCGACGGCGCCGCTCCAACCGACGGCCGCCGCGAGACGTCCGTTGGGCGCATAGTCGACATCCGCAATAATGTGCGGCTTTTCCGGTTCAAAGTGATGCGAGACCCCGCCGGAACCGATTTCCCATAGCGATACCTGCGCGTCGTGCCCCGCGGCCAGAGCGTAGCTACTGCTCTGATTCGGCGAGAAGTCCACGGCGCGGACCCAGAGCGTGTCCGGCTGCATCGTGAAGAGCGGTTCGTGCGTCACCGTGTTCCATGCGCGCAGCGAACCGTCGAAACTCGTCGATACCAACCACGGCCCGCCGGCCATAAAGCTCAAGCCGCTGACCCAGCCTCGATGCCTCGATTTGCAATTCGCCTGACTCCCGATGCCAGATACGCACAACTCGGTCCTTGCCGCCCGTGGCCACGAGCTTGCCATTCGAAGATATCGCCACGGCAAGCAGCCCGTCAGCGTGCGGTCCATATTCAGTGACGACCGCGCTCGTGCTGGCGTCCCAGCATCGTGCCAGGCCGTCATCGCCCGCGGTGACTAGATGTTGGCCGTCGGGAGTGAACTCGAGCGCCCGAAGCGGTTGATCCGAGGCCTGCCACTGGTGCGACAGTTTGATGGACTGCACGCCCTCGCCCGGCGGCGCGGGCGGTTGTTCGGTGGCTGCTAACGTCGGCGTCACGGCCGGAAGGTCCGCCTCGGTCGGCAACGGCCACATCCGCAACGTGCCGTCGCCGCCGGCGGAGAGGATTGCTTTGCGACTGGGAATAAACTCGGCAGCGGTAACCCCGCTCGCGTGTCCGACGAATCGAGCGAGGCACGAACTGTGATCTACGCCCCAGAGACGCAGCTCTTTGTCCATCGAGTAAGTCAGCACGTGCCGCTCGTCGGGCGTGAACTTGGCGCGCACGCTTTCCGCGTGCCCGACATAGGCCCGCATCCGTTCTTCGCGTTCGACGTCCCACAAGAAAGCCTGGCGATCGTAGCCGCCGGTCAGCACCCGTTTGGCGTCCGCGGTGAACTGTGCGGACATCACGACGCCGCTTTGACCGACCAACGCACGTCGCATCGCGCCGGTGCGCGCGTCCCAGACGATTGACACCGCGTCATTGCCGCCGCTCAGTACGAGCTTATCGTCGCGGGAGAACTCGACCGCGCGCGTCCAGGAGAAATGCGCGTCCCCCGTCCACAGGCATTCCGACGTGGCGACGTCCCAGACGCGGACGGTGCCGTCGAATCCGCCGGTGACGATCCGGCGTCCATCGTGCGAAAACGCCGCGCCCAGGATCGGCGTCGCGTTGCCGACGAATCGCCTCCATTCTCGGCCGGTACGAACGTCCCAGATCCGCGCCGAGAAATCGTCGCCGGCCGTCAAGAAGTAGCTGCCATCGTGCGAGTAGGTAAGCACATGGATCGTGGTTGGATGCGCAGCGAACTCCTTGACCATTCCGTGTGTTTCCAAATCCCACTGCCGCACGACGCCTGTTGTCATGGTCGTCAGTGCGTACCGACCGTCCGGCGACACCGCCAGCTGCGCGACGCCTTCCTCGTGTGCGGACCATTGCGCGGTCTCGTGGAACACTTGTTCGTCGACCGCCAGTTCCATGTGCAGCACTTCGCGGACGCCGCGGCGCATCTGGAACGGATGCACAAGCGAGCGAAAACCAGGACAATTGACTTCAATCAAGTGCTCGCCGCGCGCCAGCGAAATCACCGCTGGGCTCTTCGCGTCGCCGACCAGACGCGGCGCACCATCGATCAATACCTCCGCTCCGGCGGGAGCGACGGTCAGAACCAACTCGCCACGGTCGAACATCCATATGGCGACCGCGACGAGCGCCGCAATTGACATCAGCCCGACGGCCGTGGCGATCGCCCAGGAGCGCGCACGCTTACGACGCTTGGGTTCCGTCGAGGGCGTCTTCCAGGTTTGTGACGCGGGACCCCGGACGGTGTCTCCGACCAAAGGAACCGCGCGCGCCGCGGCCGAGCGCAAATCAGCGCCCACCGCATGCGCGGCCAGCGCGCGTGCCACTTCGTCCGCGGAAACGGGACGGTCGTCGGGACGCTTTGCCAGGAGCTTTAACACGAGCGCGTCGAGTTCCGCGGCTACTTCGGCACGATGCCACCGCAGCGATGGAATCGGCGCCGCGCAATGGGCTTCGGCCAACGCGGAGCGTGATTTCGCTTGCGATTGGTATGGCGTGACGCCGGTGCAGAGTTTGAACAGCAGGCAACCCAACGCGTACAAGTCGGCCCGCGCGTCGATGGGCGTGTCGGGTGACCATTGCTCGGGTGCCATGTATTCGGCCGTGCCGGCGATGGAAGCGTCTTGTTGCTCCTCCGCCTGGGACCGCATCGACGCCAGCCCCAGATCGAGTAACTTGACCTGCCCACTGCTGGCGACCATCGCGTTCGACGGTTTGACATCCCGATGCACCAGGCCATGCGCATGCGCGTGTTGGAGCGCCAAAGCAACTTGCCGCGCGATCTCGCAACTGTCGGCGATCGGCAACGGTCCCAACCGTTGCACGAGCGTCGAAGCGTCGCAGCCTGCGACCAACTCCATCGCCAAATAGTGTTGGCCGTCCGCCTCGCCCGCATCGAAAGCCTGCACGATGTGCGGATGCGCCAGCTTCCCGACCGCCGCCATCTCACGATAAAAACGCTCGACCGTATCTTGATCGCGCACGCGGTTCGGCGGCAGGATCTTGAGCGCCACGCGGCGATGTAAATTGA
The DNA here is from genome assembly GCA_022844585.1 of Pirellulales bacterium. Taxonomy (GTDB): domain Bacteria; phylum Planctomycetota; class Planctomycetia; order Pirellulales; family JALHLM01; genus JALHLM01. Next base: position 8,242 of record JALHLM010000053.1, read on the forward strand.
CATGCTCGGCCTCGTAGACCCAACCCATCGCTCCGTGTGCCAGCGGTCGCAGTAGCTGGTAACTGCCGATGCGCAGCGGAATGGGCGCCGCATACTCCGTCGACGCCGCAGGCAAGGCGTCTGGCGGCAACGCAACGGACTCCACCGGCTCCGGCGCTTTCAGCAAGCTCTCGATGGCCTGCGACAATTCCGGCTCGTCCGGACCATCCGACGCCAGGCGATTGAGCGACCAGGAAATGGCGGCTTCGTCGTCGACGGTGAATTTCAGCTGTCCCGAGCAGTAGGGACATAGTATCGAGTGCCCTGCGAGTCGCTCAACTTCCTCATCGCTGAGATTTCCACGATCCCAGGCCGCCAATTCCACGACGCTTGGGCAGCGACGATCCGAATCGTCGCGCGTCGCGTTGCGGTCGTCGTTCAAGGGGTCTGTCGATCCCACAGCAACTCTTTCAAACGTTTTCCCACGCGGGATTTCACTAACCGCACGACATTCGGTGAGACGCCGAACTCGGTCGCCACATCGGCGGTGTCCTGCCCGTCGACCACCGACCGCCAATAGATCCGCCAATTGCGCGGCGAGAATTCCCGCTCCACCGCGGCCAGCCGGGCGAACATCGCACCTTGCGCCGTCGATCCATGAGTCGCGGAACACTCATCGTAGACCTGCCAATTCCAGGGGTCGGCCTCGCCGCCGCCCACCGCTTGTCCCACCATGCGTTGATTGCGGCGGTGGAAGTCGCGAATCTTGTTTTGTGCGATTCGATAGAGCCAGCCGCGAAACGTTTGTCCCGGCTCGCCATGTTGATAATCTTTGAGGCTTCGCGCCACTGCCCGCAACGTCTCTTGGACGACGTCCGCCGCATCAGCCGACTGCATTCCCGACCGGCGGCCCCAGCGATAGATCAGCCGCCCGTAGGTTTCGACCAGCCGCGTCCACGCCGTCGGGTCATCGCCGCGCGCGCCGCGCAACATGCTCGTCGCCGTGCGCTCGAATGAGCCGTCACCAGGATTAACGTCGGAGTGTGTCACGTACCGGCCGGGGCGCGATGGCCAATGGCCCAGCCCGCAATGGGTTCCCCGAGAACGCGCGGCGCCAGGCGATCAGTCGATGCCGGCCAGTTTAACACATGGCGACGAAATCCCCCAAGCAAACGGCCATGCGCCAGTGGCCGTTCATGGGAAACTGCGGATCACTATTTGCCCCGTCTAGTGCGAATAGCCGCGTTTTGCCGACGCGCGCCGTTTGACGAGATCGTTCGCGGCGACTTCGTAACTGCCAAACAACGCGTCCAGCGCCGTCAAGGCGGCCTCCTTGCGCAGTTTGGCATTCAATGACAAATCCGCCACGGGTCGCGTCGGCCGACTAGCAGGCGGCGGCAAGCGTCGCAACGGCGGCGCCGGCGGAATGGCGCCGGTCGGCGCGATCAATCGCAGCGCCGTGAGCGGCGACGTCGCATGGTCGCGCGCGATCACCAGGTCCGTGGCATTCACCAGCCGATCTCGATTGAAATCGAAGTGATCGATGATGGCCGCCAGATTGAACGGACCGTGCGCGTTGTCGCGCGTGCCGATGACGTCGGTTGCGTTGACCACGGCGTTGCCGGGATTGTCGCCCGATTCACCGACAGCGCTGCCAAAGTAGAACACGTCGTCGGCGGGGAGGCCCGTGTTGATGGTGCTCTTGACCCGCACCATGAGCCATTTGTTCTTGATAGCGCCGTCGGCCCAGCGCAACACGATCCGGTCCGCGCCCTCCGCTCCCGCCCCGGCCTGCAGTTCAAAGGTCGGCGTCGGCGCGGGCAGCCAAATCGAAGTATCGTTCGAGTTGCCGACGTAGAACGCGAAGTCCGACAGTGCGGGCGTTCCCAGCGCGTCGATGATCTCGACCGCGACCGCGTTGATGCCGCCGACGTAACTGGAGTAGTTGGCAAAGGTCGCCGTCTGGCCCGGCAGCAAGGCCTGCTTGTCCGAAACCGGCGTCTCGCCAAAGGCGGACCCGGAATAGAGGATCTCACGGCGCGTAATCGTCGCTTCTTCGATAATCAGTTTGCCGTTGTCGATCAGCAGCGGCTGGCCCGCGAAATCCGTGTTGAACGGACCGCCGACGAAGCCTGCCAGCACGTTGCTGAGCAACAAGTCCCACTCGCCGCCATACAGCCCCGTCGTGTCCAGCGTAATGGCGGCCAACACTCCTTCGGCCGCGACCGTACCGCCGGGCTCGGCGATGGAAATCAACGCACTCGCGACTTGTGGGATCGCCAAATCGACTTGCGCCGGATCCGGCACGCCGGCGAAAATCGCGCCGGTCTTGATATTGATGCCGGTGATCGCCGGGCCGTCGACGCCAGGGGGCAAATCGAACTGCGTCCGCTCGGGCCCGCCGTCGCCGACTTGCACGTACAGGTTCAGCCCGGGCACCGCCTGGCCGCCGCTCACCAGAATCTGGATCGATTGGTTGGCCGTATTGGCCAGCAGCGTATGCGATCCGACCGTGATCCGCGGAACGTCGTAAACGATTTCGACCGTCACGGGCTCGGAGTAGCTAGCCCCATCGAAGGCCCGGTACTGAAACGCATCACGGTCGACGAACAAACGCCCCGGCGTGTACTGGAACGAGCCGTCGGCGGACAGCAACAGCGAGCCACGTTGCGTATTCGAGAATTTGACCGCCGTCAACGACGGACTGTCGACGTCCTGATCGTTCGCAAGTAACCCCGCCGCGGCGGTGACGACCAATGGCTGCGCGCGATTGGTGAACTTGTACGTGTCCGGCGTGGCAACCGGCGGATCGTTCACAGGGTCCGTGTACAATGTCACGGTCGCCAAATTCGATGCCGTTCCGTTGTAGACGAAGCGATATTGGAACGAATCGACGCCGGTAAAGCCTTCGTCAGGCGTGTAAACGAATTGGCCGTTCGAAGTCCAAGTCAGATCGCCATGCACGGGTTCCGTCGTGGGCTCGAATGTGGCGCCCAGTTCTGACGCTGGCGCATAGGCGGCCGTGTCGTTCGCCAAGGGGTTGGGCGCGTGACTGATCGCGGCAACTTCCGTCGCGGTAAGCAGACGGTTGTAAACACGCAGCTCATCCAACGCGCCGTTTAAAGTGTCGCCATGATTGTTGGGATCGTGATTGTGACCGAACATCCACGGGGCGTCGAAGAGCCCCAACGAAGCTGGTCCTGCGACTACTTCCGAGCCATCGCGATAAATCCGCACGAAACGGCCAATGTTGTCAAATGCCAAGGCATAGTGTTCCCAAACCCCGATTTGCGGGGGCTGAGCAACGACTACCAAGCCAAGATTGGTAGAAAACGTGACCCCGCGTTGCGCCTCGCTATAGATTGCGACCGCCGGCGTGGCGATTCGAGGATTGATGCCCGTCACGGCATCCACGCGCAACCAGAACGCTACCGTGTACTGGTCAGACACGATACCGGATTCGGTGCGGGCGTAATGAAGAGCGTTGTTGAAGTCGAGCGCGCCGCCCGTTTTGCCGGGCGTCCACTTGTCTTGGCCGGCCGTCCAGTTGAACAGCGTGGCGTCGTTGTCGCCAACGCTGTCCACCGCGAGGTTGCCGGATGTTTCGTCGAACTTCCACTCGTGCATCAGGCCGGCGCGCACATCGGAGGCGGCGCTCACCGACAGCGGCTGGTCTTCGCCCAAACTGTAGACGTCGTCACGCGCAATCGGTTGCGCGGCTGGCATGTTCACTTGGATGGTGACTTTGGCCGTCGCGGAGGTCAGGCTAAAGTCGGCCGCACGGTAAGTGAACGAATCGAAACCGACGAAGTCGGCCGCTGGCGTATAGCTGAAGGAACCATCCTCGTTCAGAACCAGTTGCCCATGACTGGGGACTGCGACCAACTCGGCGATGAACGGATCGTTCTCCGTGTCTGTGTCGTTTTTGAGAACGCCTTCGCTGGCGAGCACCTGGTGCGGGGCGTTCGCCGGCGCATAGTAGAAATCGTCCACCGGCTTCGGCGCCGTATTGAACCGCTGCACCGTGATCGTGGCCGTGGCAATGTTTGAATAAGAATTGCCGTCGAACGCACGATAGGTGAACGTGTCCGTGCCTACGAATTCGGCGTCGGGCGTGTAGGTGAAGGTGCCGTCCTCCAAAAGTGTCAGCGCGCCGTGCTCGGCGTCGCTCACCAGCTCGGCGGTCATCCCGCGCCCTTCGGCGTCGACGTCGTTCTTCAGTACGCCGCCATGCAGTGGCGGCTCGAACTCGACGAAGTAGCCCTCGTTCGTTTCGTTGGCCGGCACGTCATTCCAGATGTCGCCGTAGTAGGGGAAGAACTCGACGACGTCTTCCGTGCCATTGTTGTCGCTCGGCTGCCCTGGCCCCCACGCCGTGAAGGTGATCGGCTCGCCGGTCAACCACTGGAATTGCCCTTCGTTCTGGATGTCCGACAGCCCGATGAAGTATTGCTCGTCGTTGCGGCGGCGCATTACGCGCGTAACCATGAAGTCGTGTTCGGCCTGACTCGTGACCGTGATCAGATGGCCCGCGACGCCGTGAAACTCCCACGATTCGGCCAGTTCTTTCGCTTGGTGCCAATTCACCAGGGCGTCGACCTGCATATACGCGTGGCCGTTCGTCGACCACACGATCGGCGTCACGCCCGGCGGCAGCCGATGGCCCACGGACAGCGAACTATATTGCATCACCTCGAAGGCGTCGTCCACCGCCACCGGCACGCTGTTAGGCGTGACGTTAAACGTCACGGTCCGGACGCCGGATTGCGCTTGGCCGTCCCAGGCGCGATAGGTGAAGGTATCGACGCCGCTGAAGCCGTCGTCGGGCGTGTAGATGAAGGAGCCGTCGGCGTTCAACGTCAGATCGCCATGGGTGACGTCGCTGACGAGTTTAGTGGTCAACAAGTCGTGATCGGCGTCGGTGTCGTTGGCCAGAATGCCAGTTTGGAACGGCCCGTCAAATTCCACCACATAGGCCGTGCTGCCATCGCCCCAGGTGATGTCGTTCCATTTTCCGTCGCGATACAGTTCGGTGACGTCTTCGTCGCCGGCGTTGTTCGGCTCCCCAGGCGCCCATCCCGTGAAGGTCACCGGCTCGCCCGTAACCCAACGAAACTGCCCCTCGTTCGCAAAGTCGTCGAGGCCGATCCAAATGTCGTTGACCTTGTTGACCGGATAACTGGCAACCAGTTGGTCGAGCACGAATTGTTGCTCGACCGCGGACGAGAACGTGACCAGATGCCCTGTCGTGCCCTTGTACGTCATCGCGGCCGCTTCGTCGCGCGCCACGCGCCAGTTGATCGTCCTGATCACCAGGCCATAGACGTGCCCATCGGCCGACTCCGCCACCGCATCCAGGCCCACCGGCAGATCGACGCCGATCCGCAGCGATTCACCCGTCAGCACGGTGTATTCATCCTTCACCGCCACGGGCGCGACATTCAGCATGGCGCGCTGCTCCAGCGTCTCCAGGGAACGCACCACGCCGAGTCGAGAGAACTTTCCCGCTCTTCGTTTTCTCTCGGCTCGCTTCGCAAACATTTCCGTCTCCTGAGAATCGTCGCATCGAACGGCCTTGGCCGCCGACTGCCCGCCAGTCTGAACCATATATTGCGGCGGCACAAGTTTCGGGCGCATCGGCCGCTGGCGCGGATGCCCCCTGAATTGCTCCCGAAACGAGCGCCGCCAGATATCTCAACGTCGGGGTGTGTCAGCTGCCGGGAAAGTACGTGCCCCCCGGGATTCTTCGACGCTCACCGAGACTGACGTCGCTTCAAGTATGCGGCGGACAGCATTGCCAGGCAGACGCCACTGAGCAGCAACGCGCTCGGCTCGGGAACGGCGGCCGCTCCGCCCACGGCTCCGAAGTTGTTCCGCACCGCATTCAAGTCCTCAATGCCGACTACTCCGTTGAAAGGAAGCGTGTCGCCAATCGGATTGCCGCCCACGGCGCCGAATTGATTGCGGACGTTGTTAAGATCTTTGATATCGACCAAGCCATCCGCGTTGGTGTCCCCGGCCCGACCGCCGAAGATGCGAATCGAGCCGTTGCTGATATTGGCCGGCAGCCCGGCAAAGTCCGTAGCGAACGGCCCGCCGTCGAGACCTGCCAAGACGTTGGAAAGGTTTAGGTCCCAACGGCCCTCGGTGAAACCCGTTGTGTCGATCGTGAGCCTCGCAAGCCGTCCCTGCGCCGGAACTTTGCCGCCTTGCGCGGCGATGCCCAACGACCAGACCGCCACTTGTGGCAGGCTGCCCAGATTCACAGCCGGATCGGGCACATTAAAAAACACGGTGCCCAGCTTTAAATCGACGGTGGAGATACTGGGGCCGTCCTGGCCGGCCGGCAAACCGTAGTCGGCGAGTTCGGGGCCGCCGTCGCCGACTTGAGCATACAGGTTCACGCCCGAGACGAGTTCGCCACCGGTAACCATGATTTCGAAGCTCTGCCCCGCCAGGTTCGGCGCCACGAGTCGATGTTCGGCCTGAATTGCCAGGGCCGAAGCCGATCGCGGCGATACACCTGCAACGACGCCGCATAGCAGCAGAAACGTCAGAAGTCGCGTCATGGGAGTGAATCAAAAAGGTGGGTGCGAGTTGTATCTTCGATGCACTACGAACGTCGCGCTAAAGCGCGACGCTTCAAAACTGCCGGTGGCGTGAGCTCCTGCGCGCCGAACACGGCGTCGATCGCGGCCAGTTCGCGCGATCTGCGATGTTTTTCGACGTCTTGCGCTGACAGTGCCTGACTTCGCGATTGCGTCAATGCGCTGTGGTCCGAATCCCCCGGAGCGCGTCGCAACGGAGGCGCCGGCGGCAAGGCGCCGGTGGGCGCGATCAGCCGCAACGCGGTCAACGGCGAGGTCACATGATCGCGCGCGATCACCAGATCCGTCGCGTTCACCAGCCGGTCGCGATTGAAATCGAAGCGATCGTCCATCGGCGCTGGATTGAACGGTCCGTGCGGATTGTCGCGCGTGCCGATCACGTCGGTGGCGTTCACGAGTGCATTGCCCGGATTGTCGCCCGACTCGCCGATCGCATTGCCAAAGTAAAACACATCGTCGGCCGCGAGCCCGCTGTGGGCGTTGCTCTTCGTGCGAACCATCAACCACTTGCCGGCGATAGCGCCATCGGCCCAACGCAACATGACGCGATCGGCGCCATTGGCTCCGCCGCCCACGACAAATTCCAGCGACGGCGTGGGCGCCGGTTGCCAGGTGGCAGTGTCGTTCGAATTGCCCACATAAAACGCGAAGTCCGCCAGCGTGGGCGTTCCTAACACATCCGCCATGTCGACTGCCACGCCATTGATGCCATCGACGTAGCTGGTGTAATTGGCGAATGTCGCCGTTTGACCGGGAAGCAAGGCTTGCTTATCCGTGGCCGCCACATCGCCGAACTGTGAGCCGGCGTAGAAAATCCCCCGGCCCGTGATCGTGGCCGGCACGATTTGCAACTGGCCATTGGCGATTTCAATCGGCATACCGGCGAAGTCGCTATCAAACGGTCCGCCTTGCAAGTCAGGCAACACGCCTTTGATCTTCAGATCCCAGACGCCGCCGAGCAGGCCGGTGGTGTCGAGCGTAATCGTCGCCAGCAGCCCGTCCGCCGCCACGGTTCCGCCCGGCTGCGCGATCGACAGCGAAGCCGAGGCGACCTGCGGAATCACGTAGTCGATGGCGGGGTTGTCCGGCACGCCGACGAAGATCGTGTTGTTCTTCACGTTCAGGTTCGTGATCGCCGGCCCATCTTTGCCGGCAGGCAGACCCAGTTGCACGCGCTCCGGGCCGCCGTCGCCGACTTGCACAAACAGGTTGAGACCGGCCACTGGCACTCCGCCAGTCACGTAGATGGAAACCGTCTGCCCCGCCGTGTTGGCGGCCAGCTGGTGAGTGCCAATTGCGATCTGCGGTAACGCCCGATTGAGCGTGACGGTGGCAATGTTCGACAGTCCCTCGCCGTCGTCGACGCGATAGGTGAACGCATCCACCAACGCGAACCCAGGGCTGGGCTGATACTCGAACGAACCGTCTTCATGAAGCGTGACGGTCCCATGGTCCGCCTGGTCGACCAGGATCGCGGTGACGTTGAGCGAATCCGGATCGGTGTCATTGGTGAACACGCCTTCAGAGGAGTCGACCGACAACGTTCCATCCGATTCCAATTGGTACGCGTCGTCATTGGCCGTCGGCAGATCATTCACCGGCAGCACGTTGAGCGTCACGGTGATCGGCGCGGAGTAAACGCGGCCGTCGAATGCGCGGTAGGTGAACTGATCGGTGCCGGCATAATCGTCATCCGGACGGTACATGAATTGGCCGTTCGACTTTAGTACCAGTTCCCCGTGCTCGACGTTTTCTAACAAGACCGCGACGAGCGGATCGTTGTTCGGGTCGGCGTCGTTGTTCAGCACTCCGGCGTGTGGCGTGCCAGCGGTGACCTGGAAGGCGTCGATGTAGGCCCCGTTGCCGGAGACTTCGGTCAAGTAGAGGACGGCGTCGACCTGGGCGGGGTTGCCGTAGAAATTCAGAGGGTCGGGCGTCGCGACCTCGTCGCCGTCAAGCCAGATGCGCCAGGTCTTAGCGGGGACATCGACTTGGACCGTGACCTGATACCATTGATCGGGCGTCCAGGTGATGCCGGTCGACTCGACGTTCACGCCATCTACGACTTTGATGAGCCCGTCGGAGTCCATGCGGAAATAGGCCGCGCCGCTGGCTTCGCAATTGCAGCCGAGCGCGCCGTCCAGGATGACGATCGAGGTGCGAGAATTCGGTGTGAAGCGCAAAGATTGCTCGACGGTGACCAGGCCCGATTGCGGTTCGGTCCAACGCCGCCAGGTGTTCGACGTGGGGACAATGTGCAAGGCGCCGTCGCCTTCGTAAACAACATTGGTCACCACGCTGGAATTCGCTGGCGCATTGTTCCAGGCTTCGCGCCAGCCAGGCTCTGTCGCGCCCTGTCCACCAATCAGCGCATTGAGTTGATAGGGGGAGTTCGCCGTGCCGTCGGCGCCCAGGCCTGTAGCGTCGTTGAAGCCGGTCGCCGCCACCTGCACGAGTGGACCGCGAGCGTCGAGGTAGCCGTCTTCATCCACGAAATACTCGTCGGCCACGCCGTTCGGAGGGCCATTGACTTCGATCGTCACGAGCGCCGACTCAGAGACATTTTTCCCGTCGTCGGCAAGGTAGCTGAATGTGTCCGTCCCGGCGAATCCGGGATCAGGCGTGTAGGTGAACGTACCATCGGGATTCAGCACGACGTCGCCGTGCGCTGGACCTTGGGCCAGCACGGCCTTCGTCGCGGCGACTACGCCAGGATCGTTGTCCAGTACGCCCGTCACGGCGCCGGGCGCTAATGACGACTCGACATAGAGATTGTCGTAGGCGCCTGGCAGATCTCCGCCGAAGAATAGATTGCTGTTGGTGTTGTTCAGGAACGGGGCCGTGGCGGCCA
>JALHLM010000054.1:0-7249 GCA_022844585.1 Pirellulales bacterium
CGGCTCGGTGATGTAAATCATCATCAATGGCCGCAATTTGCAGGAGATTGTCGTCGCCACGCAAGCGGCGATTCAAGCCTCGAAAGACACGCCCGGCCTGCTCCGTATCTCCGCCGGCAACTACGGCGGCCGACTCGGCAAGTCGTTTATCTACCTGCATCCCGATAAACAGCCGGCAATGGCTCCGTCGGCATAGCGGTGCGTTGAACTACACAAGTCGTCCGGACGAGCAGGCAACTGCGAGTTGCGCACTCAAGTTACTGCCAGCGGTTAGCCTGTCAGCCGCTGTATTGCGCCGCCGTTGCAGAATCTGCCAGGCGACGAAGCGTGCGAAGTCGCGCGGGCAGCCGCTCTCGCGCAGCGCTAATCGGATCGATCGTCGTCCGAAATTGGCCGGTGGCGCAATAAATTGCGGCGCGACTTCTCCAGGTCGTAGGCCACGGGGTGGCTGGGATTGGTCCTTAACACAAAAACGCCGGCGAGGCAGGCAATGCCCGCCATCGCAAGAAAAACCAGCACCCTGATCATCTGCTCCGGTGTGCACGCCCCGAGCGGTTGCAGTGAGCAAATCACGCGCCTCCTGGGATCGACGCCGCAACTCCTTTAGCGATGCGTAAGCGGCAGCAGGCAGGCAAATAGGAAGAGATGCGGCAGAGCGCCAATTGTGTAGAAACGACCAGCCTGGCTATTCCTCGACCAGCATTGGAACGATTCTGGTCGTTCGGTCATCAGGTCGCCGCGTTAGTCGCCACGCGGGCGCGGCACTCGCTTTGCTTATGGCCAACGTCCTATGAAAACGAACCACGAAGAAATTGCCGCCGCCTGCAAATCGGCCGACGCGCGCGGGCTGATTCTTATCCAGATCGATGGCTTGTCCATGGCTCGCCTGCGCCGCGCCACAACGAGCGGCGCCATGCCTTTCTTGAAACGTCTTCTAGACCGGAACGAGTACCGCCTCCGGACCATGTATTCCGGGCTGCCCAGTACAACGCCCGCGGTGCAAGGTGAGTTGTTCTACGCGGTTCAGCAAGCGGTGCCGGCGTTCGGCTATCTGCCGCGCGGGGCCGTGGAGCCCGTGTTCATGAATGACGCCGAACAAGCGGAACGCGTCGAAGCGACGATCAGTTCGCAGCACAGCGGAATCTTGCAGGGCGGCAGCGCCCACAGCAACATTTTTTCCGGCGGCGCGGCGGAGCCGCGTTTTTGCGCCGCGACGATGGGCTGGGGAGAAAAGTCCAATGTAGCGCGACCCGGCCCCAGCGTGCTGCGCGCCATGCTGCATACACAATCGTTGCTACGCGCACTCGGCGAAGCTGCCGTCGAATTGGGCGTCGCCAGCTACGACTGCGCTCAAGGCGTGTTGAAAGGAAATCTGGTCCGTCCGGAGTTGCGCATCATTCCCTCGCGCGTGGCCGTGGGCGTGTTGTTGCGCGACGCGATCACCAGCGCCGCCTGTTACGACGCGACGCGCGGTTTGCCGGTGATTCAGCTCAACTATTTGGGCTACGACGAAAAAGCCCATTGCCGCGGCCCGGATTCAAAATTCGCGTTCCGCGCCTTGCGCGGAATCGATCGTTCGATCCAACGCATCTGGAAGGCGGCGGCGCGATCCGAGGCACGCAACTATCAACTCTGGGTTTACTCCGATCACGGCCAGGAGGAAGTCGAGCCCTACGAACCCAAGTGCGGGCGCACCTTGCAGGAAGCGGTCGAAGCCATCTGGAACGTGGCGCCACGGGACGGAAATCGCGAAGCGTGGTCGGCGACGCGCTCTCGCGCGGCCTGGCTCGGCGGACGTTGGAGTAAACGTACCCGTGGCGGCCGTGACCAAGCAGCGTTTGAAGGTGAGCGGACGGAAGTATCGGCGGTCGCGATTGGACCGCTCGGCTACATTTACACGCGCGAGCCGCTCAACCGCAATGAGCGCCGGGAGTTCGCGCGCCGCCTCGTCGCCGAAGCAAACGTGCCCGTCGTCGTCGCGGCGATGGATGAACAGTCGACGGCGGCTTTTACGCCAACGGGCGAGTTTCAATTGCCCGCCGATGCGGCGCGCGTGCTGGGACCAAAACATCCGTTCCTGCGAACTGCGGCCGCGGATCTTTGCAAACTCTGCCGCCATCCTGACGCCGGCGAACTGCTCATCTGCGGCTGGCGACCCGATGAAACGCCCATCACGTTTGTGCAGGAGGAAGGCGCACACGGCGGGCCTGGGGCCAATGAATGCTCCGCATTCGTTTTGGCGCCGAAGAACGCGGGCATTGATTGGGATGACGCGGCGCTCTTCCGGCCGACCGATTTGCGGAATGCAATTGCACACGCGAGAGAGAAAGCGAGCGTTCCGGCCGTTGCCACGGCGCGATCGGCTCAGCGCACCTCCACCAAGTTGATTCGCGTCATGACCTACAACGTTCACTCTTGTCGGGGCGCGGACGGGCAGTTGTCGCCGGAACGCATCGCGCGCGTCATTGAAGAAAGCGGCGCGGACGTCGCGGCCTTGCAGGAACTTGACGTGCGGCGCCGTTCGAGTGCTCACGTCGATCAGGCGCAGCGCATCGCCGAGTTACTCGGCTGGCAGGCATATTTTCATCCCGCCCGCAAATGGTCCGACGAGGAATACGGCGATGCGATCCTCAGCCGCTTTCCGATCCGACTGGAATACGCCGCGGCATTGCCGGGCGCCGAATTGGATGGTCGCCAGGAGCCGCGCGGGGCGATTTGGGTGGAGCTGGATGTCGACGGCGTGGCGGTGCAGGTCGTGAACACGCATCTCGGCCTGACCCGCCGCGAACGCGCGTTGCAAATTCAAGCGTTGCTCGGCGCGGATTGGCTGGGGAACGAACGCTGCCGCGAGCCGCTCGTCTTCTGCGGCGACCTCAATGCGCTCCCTCGGTCAACGGTCTATCGATCCCTGTCCGGAACGCTGCAAGACGTGCAACGAGCACGTAACGGGCGGCGCTTCGCCACCTTTCCTAGCCGGATGCCCGTGCTCAGCCTGGATCACATCTTCACCCGCGGGCTGGAAGTATCGAGCGTTGAATCGCCCCGCAACCGGTTGGCGCGTCGCGCGTCGGATCATTTGCCGTTGGTGGCAGAACTGAAATTCTAAGCAACGCAACGCCAACGTTTGCGAGTGCATGGTGCATCGACCTCCAAGCTGATTACTGGTTGACCAGTCACTTCCGTCCGCGCCCGCTATGTCGATCAGTGGTGCGAATAAATGATCGACTCTCGATCAGACTTCGCGGAACGCGGTTTGCAATATCAGTGGCAAACTCACCATCTTGAGCACCCACGCACATATGAATATCTGGCCGGGGCAACCCTATCCACTCGGGGCAACATGGGATGGCAGCGGCGTAAACTTCGCTTTGTTCGCGGAGTGCGCCGCCGCCGTCGATTTGTGCCTGTTCGAATCCGCTGACGACGTGCAAGAGACGCAGCGCATCCCGCTGACAGAATGCACCGCCCACGTTTGGCACGTTTATCTGCCGGAAGTGCTGCCGGGGCAACTGTACGGCTATCGCGTCCACGGACCCTACGCCCCGCACGAAGGGCATCGATTCAATCCGGCGAAGGTGTTGCTGGATCCGTACGCCAAGGGGATCGGCCGCGACGTCCGCTGGTCGGATGAACTGTTCGGCTACACGATCGGCAGCCAGGAGGCGGACCTTTCCTGCGATGATCGCGACAGCGCTCCGTCCGCGCCGCTGGCGATGGTGGTCGACGACGCTTTCACCTGGGGAGACGACCGCCCGCCACGCACGCCCTGGCACCGCACGTTGATCTACGAAACCCATGTCAAAGGGTTGACGCAGTTGCATCCCGCCGTACCAGAGAAGCTCCGCGGTACCTATCTGGGCCTGGCCTCGGATGGCGTGGTCGAGCACCTGAAAAACCTCGGCGTCACCGCCGTGGAATTGATGCCCGTCCATCACCGGCTCGATGATCGGCATCTGGTCGACGCCGGGCGTAGCAACTACTGGGGCTACAACACGCTGGCGTTCTTCGCACCTGAATTGCGCTATGCCGCGCCAAATCTCGCGCAAGGGGCCGTGCAGCAATTCAAAATGATGGTCCGCACCTTACACGCCGCCGGCATCGAAGTGCTGTTGGACGTGGTCTACAACCATACCGCCGAGGGCACGGAGCTGGGGCCGACGCTCTCCATGCGGGGCATCGACAACGCTTCCTACTATCACCTCTGCGCCGACAATCCGCGCTACTACATGGACTACACCGGCTGCGGCAACACGATGCGGATGCGCCAGCCGGCCGTCTTGCAGTTGATCATGGACAGTCTGCGCTATTGGGTACGTGAAATGCACGTCGACGGCTTTCGCTTCGATCTTGCCAGCGCCTTGGCGCGCGAGCTCCACGAAGTCAACCGACTGGCGGCGTTCTTCGAAATCATTCATCAGGATCCTATTCTCTCGCAGGTCAAGCTGGTCGCCGAACCGTGGGATCTCGGCGAAGGGGGCTATCAGGTCGGCAATTTTCCCGTGCTCTGGAGCGAGTGGAACGCGAAGTATCGCGATACCGTACGGCAATTCTGGAAAGGGGACGGCGGGTTGCTCTCCGACTTCGCCACGCGCCTGAGCGGCAGCAGCGACCTCTACGAGTACGGCGGCCGCCGTCCCTACGCCAGCATCAACTTCATCACTTGCCACGACGGTTTCACGCTCGAAGACCTCGTCAGTTACAACGAGAAGCACAACGAGGCCAACGGCGAAGACAACCGCGACGGTCACAACGGCAACCTGAGCTGGAACTGCGGTGCCGAGGGCCCCACCGACGATCCGCAAATTCGCGAGCTGCGCGCCCGACAAAAGCGCAACCTGATCTCGACACTGCTGCTGTCGCAAGGCGTGCCAATGATCCTGGCCGGAGATGAACTCGGCCATACGCAAAACGGCAACAACAACGCCTACTGCCACGACGATGAACTAACCTGGCTGAAGTGGGATCTCGCGACAGAGCAGCAAGAGTTCCTGTCCTTCGTGCAACGCGTCGCCGCGCTCTGGCGCGAGCAACCGGTCTTTCAACGTCGGCGATTCTTTCAGGGCCGCAACATCCGCGGCGGCGACGCCGACGATATCTCCTGGCTCGAACCCTCCGGCAAGCAGATGGGCGACGAGGCCTGGAACTCGGGATTCGCGCGTTGCTTCGGGCTGCGACTCGCCGGAGATCGCATCGGCGACGTCGATCAATTCGGCAAGCCGATCATCGGCGACACGTTGCTGCTGTTACTGAACGCGCACTTCGAGGCAGTGCCGTTCAAGTTGCCGGCGACGCTCGGCAAGGTGCCGTGGCAAGTCCTGCTCGACACCGCGCATCCCGAGTTCGAAGCTACGGACGAAGTGACGGCCTCGCCCTACTTGCTCGCCGGACGTTCACTCGTGGTGTTGAAGGTCGGCGCGCCGGAAGTGAACGGCGCGAAGAACGGTTCCACGTCGCAACAGGCGGCGCCGTCGCCGCAATGTGCGCGATAGCCCGGCACTGCCTTTGCTATCTCCATCGCACCGCATCACATCTACCTGTTGTTCTGAAGGAGCGCACGATGAACGACGACCAAGAAAACAAGCAGCAACTCATCGACGGCTTGAACGCCGATCTGGCCCGCGAATATCAGGCCATCATCGCGTACGTCAACTATAGCCAGGTGATCAAAGGCGCGGAGTACATGACGATCGCCAAAGAACTGGAGAAGCACGCCGGCGAAGAATTATCGCATGCACTGCAGATCGCTAAACAGATCGACTACCTCGGCGGTTCGCCCACGGTCACGCCGGAACCGGTCAAGACGTCCAAGAAGGCCAAGGACATGCTGCAATTCGATTTGGACAACGAGTTGGTGACGATCGCCCACTATCGACGTCGCATCCGCCAGGCGGAGATGCTGGGAGAATATGCTCTGTGCGAAATCCTCCGCGAAATCGTCACGCAGGAACAGGAACACGCCATCGACCTCGCGACGGCGCTGGGCATCGACGTGCCGGCGATTCCGAAACTTGATGGAGAAGAGTGATAAGCGGTGGAGTCTTGACGCGTGGGACCAGGCGGTCGCAGCTTAGTACAACGGGCGACTGTTACGGCGACGTGCCCAGCGTCATCAAGTACGCTAAAAGGTCGGCGGCGTCTTGCGCCGTCACGTCGCGGAGAATCAATTCGGGCATCAGAGATTGCTCGCGCTTTTCCATCGCGTCGATTTCTTTGACGTCGATCCACAGCATGTTGCCGGTCGCCTCCCGGAGCACGACGTGGCGGTTGTTTTTCTCGATGACGAAGCCGAGCAGAACCTGGCCGGACTTGGTTTCGATGATGTAGGGGAAAAACTCGGGCGCGATCGCCTTGGAAGGTGACAGAATCGTTTCCAGCAGTGCGCCGCGTTCGTATTTGCGCCCGATCTGACTTAGTTCCGGGCCGACGTTCGAACCCACGCCGTGGACCGCGTGGCAACTCTTGCACTGGGCGGCGCTGCTTTCGAAGAAGATGCGTTGGCCGCGCTCCGCGTCGCCCGAGAGGGCGAGAATCTCTTCCGGTTTGACCCGTTCTCCCAGCCGTTCCGGAAGCTGGTCCTGGGGAATGTATTTTTCATACATGATGCGGACGTTGACGTCGGGATGCGCGATGGCCAGCTTGAGCGTTTGCTCACGCAGGTCGGCCGGCAACTCCTGTTGCTCCAGCATGCGCAACATAAAGTAGGCGCCGCCGGTGGCGGTCATGAGTTGCGCGGTGAGCGCCGAGCGTTCCGTGAGACTATGCTGATTGTCGACCAGCAATGTCCGGAACGCCCCCCAGTCCTGCAACGCGACGAGCGCCGCCATGGCTGGCTCGTGCAGATTCGTGTCGGGCGCTAGCAACAGCTTTTGCATCACTTCTCGCGTCCCCTCGGCCTCTAGGGCGACGGCGGCGCGGATGGCGGCGAGACGTAGCTCGCGCGGTTGTTGGGGGTCGGAGATCATCGCGAGCACCTCTGGGGCGAGGCCGCGCAGTTCCTGCCGCGCGATCACGTCGAGCGCCATTTCACGCCATTCCGGCTGCTGGAGCATGGCGCGCAACGCGTCGCGCAAGGCATCCCGTTCGGCCAGATCGCGCCAGGCGTCGCGCAGATTGCCTCCCAGCATTTGCCAAGCGCGTCGCCGCAGCGATGCATCGGCCTGCTCATCCGTGGCCATGCGGAGCACGGCTTCGCCAGCGGCCAAGGAAGGGTTCAACGCCAACTGCTCGAACAAGATACGGCGCTGATCGT
>JALHLM010000054.1:7259-17488 GCA_022844585.1 Pirellulales bacterium
ATTCCAGAGTTCGAAGAGCGCCGGCTTGCGACCCGTCGCGGCGATATTCAGCGATTCCAGTTCATAGCGATCGGCGCCGTCGAAGCGCTTGGCCAGCCGCAACCACACGCGCTTGGCCGTGTCGTCGGGCAGTTGCGGAATCAAAAACGCCACCTCGCGCCGCACGTTGGGCGAGGCGTCGTCGACGAGCGCCACGATCTGTTCGGCATAAGCGTCCCCATGCCGACGCAGAATGCGAACGGCCAGCGCGCGGAGTTGTTCATCCGTATGCCGCAGATGGCGCACGACGAGGCGCCGGGCATCGCCGCCGATGCGGTCCAGCAACCACAACGCGCGAGCGCGCACATTCGGCTCGGCGTCGGTCAACATCGCGGTGAGCGCCGGGACGCTCGCTTGCCCCTCGGCCAGCAACCGCTCGCGGGCCAGAAACTGTGTCGCGAGATTCGAGTTACGCAAAGCCAATGCCGCGTCGTCGATCGTCGCATACGGACCAGGCTTGTCCTCGCGTTCCAGCGATTTGCCTTTGGGCTTCATCATAAAGATGCGGCCGCGGTCCGGGTCGTTGTAGGCGTGGCCGCCGACGCCGCCGTCGTACCAATCGCTGACGTACAGCTCGCCGCTCGGCCCGGCACAAATATCGTCCGGCCGAAAGTACGGATCCCCCTCGGTGGCCATGATGATTTCGCTCGTGGCGGTCATGCCATAGCCTTTCGGAGTGTGTGGATACTTGCGAACTTCGCGCGGACCGGCGTCGCAATGCAGTGGCATGTTCTTAAGCGCCGCGCCGAACGCGTCCCCTTCGTAGTAACAAATGCCGCATGGCGACCCGAAGCCAGTGACGAGCGTGCCTGGCACGAAGCCTGGTTGGTAACCGCGGAAATGCCAGGCCTCGCGATACGGCACGCCAGCCGGCACGCGCGCGTCGAGTTCCTGCCGCGCGAACGGCGGGCGGCCGAACCAACCGTAGTTGCCGCCGTCCATGATCCAACAGATACGGACGCTTTCGTTGCCGTCGTTGTCGTTGTCGGAAAGGAACGATTCGCCGAACGAGCTGACGCAGACTTCGTAGATGTTGCGGAAGTTGACCGCCACGGTCTCCAGGCGGCTGCCGTCCAGTTCGCCGCGCAACACCGCGCCCCATTCGAACTGAATGCGCGAACCGTCCGTGCCGGTCACGTCAAAACCTTCGTCGCCGTGCGCCATCCACCACTTGTGATCGGGCCCAAGCACGAGGCTATGGGCGCCGTGATCGTGATTGCGGCCGCCAAAACCAGTCAGCAACTTTTTCGGCGGCCCGTCAGCCTTCAAATCGCCGTTGCGATCCTCGTAAACCCAAAGATCGGGGCTGGTCGCCACATACACCTTGTCTCCGGCCACGCAGACGCTCATGGGCGCGAAGAGGCCTTCGGCAAAGGTGGTGACCTTGTCGGCACGTCCGTCCCCGTCGGTGTCTTCCAGGACTTTGATCTTGTCGGCGGGCGGATCCTTGGCGGCGCCGCGATACCACTGAATCTCCGCGACCCAAACGCGGCCGTGCGTATCGACGTCAATTGCCGACGGGTTCGTGATCAACGGTTCCGCGGCGAATAGCACGGCTTCCATGCCCTCGGGAACGCGCAACGTGGCGAGTTCTTGTTCCGGCGACATCTGCGCTTGGACTGGGGCAGTCGCGAAACACCCAATGACCAACGCGGCGGGGAAAAAGGACAAGTACGATTTCATCGTGGGAAGCTCATCACGGTGGGGTGCGCGGTGTGCCGAGCCAGCGGAGTCGCCAGCCAAGGCTCGCCGATTCTAGCCTGCCGCGAGATGCATTCGCAATTCTCGGCCGGGAAAATGCGCCGCTATCACCCGCGCGCCAGCATAGCGATGCTATCAAGAGAAAATTTGCAACTTTATGCTTTTAGTTCGCGCGGCCAGCGTTATACTTCCGGCACGTCGCGACGAACTGCGACGGGATTGGGCTGCGGAGGCGTGAAGCTCGATCAAGGTGATTTCGAATTCTTCGAATCTGGGAGGGAACCCATGAGCAGGACCCGAATTCCGTTGAGCATCGTCGATCAGCGCGCCAAGGAAATGCAGGAGCGGTTGGAAATGAGCACGGCCGAAATCGGTCTCTCCGTGCGGACCACGAACTGTCTGGAAGAACGGGGCATCTTCACCGTCGAGGATCTCCTCAACAGCTCGCGCGAAGATCTGTTGGCGATTTCCAACTTCGGTGAGAAGACCCTGGACGAAGTCTACAAGTCGCTCGAAAGCATCGGCTTTGTCCGCAAAGCCAAACGCGAGGCCCTGGCCGTCGCGTAGCGCATGTTCGAGCGATCTCGCGAGCCCGCGGGCGAAGTGACGACAACCTCCGGCCACCGGCATCGCTTCACGGCGTTGCCAATGTTGTCACTTCGCCCTTTTTCTTTGCGCCGGGCACCCAACACCAGCCCGTAGCGCCAGCGAGGGAGCGTTGACGATGGCGATAAGTTGACGTCAACGCCAGGACATCTCCGCTTCACGGGAGTCACATTCGCTCATACTTGGCGAGTCCGCTTGGCGTAATCGATTTCATTGCCAGCGATGTCCTCTCTCCCTCGCTGGCGCTACGGGCTTGTGTGGCGGGAGCTAACGCTAGGTCTGAGCCCCAGGGCAGCTTACAATCGGGGCTAGGTCGCCGCGAGAAGTCTGAACAAGCTGCGCGTTGTCGGCCAAATCGGTGGGCCTTGGCGCGAATTCAACTATGGCTTTTCTGTCGCGGTGCGCGATTGCTGTCGGGCGCTGTTTTGTCGCCCTTTTGATTTGCCTGCACTGCTGCGAACGATCGTCCGCGGACCCGCCTTATGGCCTGGAACAACGGGTTCCTTGGACGCAATCCAAACTCGTCGGATCCCCGGAACCGCCGTTGCCCTACACCGTGGCGCGAGTGTTCGAGCAATTGGAGTTGAGAAAGCCGATCTATCTGGCCGAGGTGCCCGCGACCGGCGCCTTGCTGGCGATTCTCGAAGGGACCGACGCCGAGCATCCGTCGCGGATCGTGCGGTTCCAGAACCAGCCCAACGTCGCCGTCGCGGAACCGTACTTCGAGCTGCCGGGCCGGCTGGTCTACTCGATTTGCTTTCATCCCGATTACGCGACGAACGGGCAGGTCTTTCTGTTCACGAACGGCCCGACCGGCCAACCGGAGCGCACGGATCGGATCACGCGCTACACCGTCTCGCAAACGGACACGACGCGCATCGATCCAACATCGGAGCAGATCATCCTCGAGTGGCGCTCCGCCGGGCACGACGGCGGCGATATGGCTTTCGGCAACGACGGCCTGCTGTACCTCTCCACCGGCGACGGCACCAGCGATTCCGACGGTTGGAATTCCGGGCAGACGGTCGATGACTTGCTCGGGGCGGTGCTGCGCATCGACGTCGACCATCCCGATGGCGATCGACCATACACGTCGCCCACCGACAATCCCTTAGTCGGCACGCCGGGCGCGCGGCCGGAACTGTGGGCCTACGGACTGCGGAACCCCTGGCGGATGAGTTACGACCCGCCGTCCGGCCAACTGTGGGTCGGCAACAATGGGCAAGACCTGTGGGAAACCGCACACCTGGTACGGCCCGGCGAAAACTACGGATGGAGCGTGTACGAAGGAAATCATCCGTTCTACTTGGGTCGCCAGCTTGGCCCCTCGCCGCACACGCCGCCCACAATTGAACATCACCATGCGGAGTTTCGCTCGCTCACCGGCGGCGTCGTCTATCGCGGGCAGCAACTCGCGGAACTGGATGGCGCCTACATCTACGGCGACTACTCCACCGGCCGCATCTGGGGCATGAAGCACGATGGCCAACGGGCGGAATGGCACCGTGAACTGGCCGATTCAGCGCTCCAAATCGCGGCCTTCTGCCTGACCCGCGCCGGCGAACTGCTCGTGGTCGATCACGCCGGCGGCATCTATCGGCTGGAAACCTCACCGCCCGTCGTACAACCATCGGCCTTTCCGCAACGGCTCAGCGAAACGGGACTATTCCTCGATACTGCACAACACACGGTCGACCCGGCGCTCGTGCCGTACTCGGTGATCGCGCCGGCCTGGAACGACGGCGCGACGGTCGAGCGCTTCGCGGCCTTGCCGGGGGCAACGCAAGTGACCTATGACGCGGGAAAAAGCTGGACGTTTCCCGATGGCGCAGCGCTGGTGCAGACGTTGTCGATGAAGCAGCAGGCGGGCGATGCAACGTCACAGGTTCGCATCGAAACACGCGTGATGCTCAAACAACAAGGTGAATGGGCCGCCTATAGCTACGTCTGGATCGACGAGCAGACGGATGCCTACCTAGCGCCGAAAGAAGGGATCGATAAAGTACTCACTGTGCGCGGCGAGAATGGCGACAACGTCGACCGACCGTGGCGCGTGCCAAGCCGCGCGGAATGCCTGGCCTGTCACAGCCGCGCCGCGAATTTTGTGCTGGGGCTCGCGTCGATGCAGTTAGACCAGGAGCAAAGCTACGGCGCCGTAAGCGACAATCAACTGCGCGCCTGGGAGCACGCCGGGTTATTCACGGAGCCGCTGCCGGATCGCGATGATTCCCAAACGCGTCTGGTGGACCCCTACGACGATCAACAGCCGCTCGAAGCACGGGCGCGATCCTATCTGCACGTGAACTGCTCGGCCTGTCATATGGAGGCCGGCGGCGGCAACGCCAAGATGGAATTGGGTTGGAATACCACCAAGGAACGTATGAACCTCGTCTCTGCGCGGCCGCAGCACGATACGTTCGGCGTCGACAACGCCATGCTGGTTCATCCCGGCGACCCGGAGCGTTCGGTACTTTGGCAACGACTCCGACGGCGCGGCTCCGGGCAGATGCCGCCCGTCGTGTCCCGGGCAGTTGATGAGCGCGCCGTGCGACTGTTTCAAGATTGGATCGCCCAATTGCCGCCGGATCGGCCGTTGGTGAAACAATGGACGCACGATGACTTCCCGTCCAACTGGGAGCAATCCATGGCGGAGCGATCCGTGGAAGCTGGCGAACGCCATTTCCGCGGGACCGGCTGTATTCAATGTCATCGCCTGGGCCAGGAAGGGGGCGTCGTCGGGCCGGACCTGGCGGCCGTTGGCCAGCGGCTGAAGCCGGCGGAAATGCTGGAGGCGATCCTGCTCCCATCCAAAGTGATCGCCGCCGGCTACGCGGGCGTCACCATCGAAACCACGGATGGTCGATTAATCACCGGCCGGATTGAGCAGGAAGACGCCGCAAAGTTGATCGTGCGGCCAGCATCGTCCACGGAACCGAGCGTGGTGATTCCCATCACCGATGTCGTGGCTCGTCATCCGCTGGAAATTTCGAACATGCCCAGCGGCACGGTCGACGTGCTGCAACAGGACGAGATCATCGATCTCGTGGCGTTCCTGCTGTCGCTGCGCGGCGCATCCGCAGGCGGACCCTGACGTCACTGTCTCCTTTCGCTCCGCGAAAGGCAACAATCATCGCGGCAACATCATTTTGCGCATCGCGCGCGGCATCGGCGACTTGATCACCAGTTGCTCGCCCGAGACCGGATGGACCAGCCGCAGCATCGCGGCGTGCAACGCCATCCTGGTCGTCGATCCCTTGCGCCCGTAACGTTTATCGCCCACCACGGGGCAGCCGATGCCGGTAAGATGGACGCGAATTTGGTGCTTGCGGCCGGTCTCCAGTTTAACTTCCAGCAGCGACCTCGCGCCGACCGATTCCAGCAAGCGGTAATGCGTCACGGCATGCTGGGCATCGGGGCGGCTGGCTTCGCACCGGGAAACCTTGAGCGACTGGCTGTCTTCGACCAGGTAATTGTCGATCGTGCCTTGCTCCGTCGCGGGACGGCCTCGCACGATGGCGAAGTAAGTCTTTTCGACGCCGTTCCACTGCGCTTGCAAAGCTTCCTTGATCTTTTCGCTCTTCGCAAACAGCACCAGGCCGGACGTATCTTTGTCCAGGCGATGCACGACAAAAATTCTGCCGACAACCTGATCGCGCCGGCTGCGCAAATAGTCGTTCAATTGCACGAACAGGGTATCAAGTTGTTCTCGATCCGTGGCTACGGTCAACAAGCCTTCCGGCTTGTCGACGGCGATGAGCGCCTCATCCTCGTAGACGATGCGGACGTGCGCTTCCTTGAACCGGGCTTCCGCCGCCATCGAGCGCAAGTCGGTGATGGCGACTTCATCGCCGGGGCGCAGCTCGTGATCGAACCGCCGCGCGGGGACGCCGCCGACCTGCACCGCGCCGAATTTGAGCAGTTTCTTAGCGGCGGCGCGCTTCAGCCCGAGCGCGCTCAACAAGAAAGCCAACAGCGGCCCGCTCTGCGCTACCTGGATTCGTCGTGGTTTCGTCAATCGCCGCTCAACTCTCAGTCTTAGCTCTTGCCCGACGATTGCTTGTTGTCCGGCTTCTTCGCGCCGCTCTGCTTGGGTTTCTTGTT
Source organism: Pirellulales bacterium (assembly GCA_022844585.1). GTDB lineage: Bacteria > Planctomycetota > Planctomycetia > Pirellulales > JALHLM01 > JALHLM01. Next base: position 13,707 of record JALHLM010000054.1, read on the forward strand.
CTTCTTGTCGTTCTTCTGGCTGTTGTTGCCCTTGCCCATGGGATTGCCTCGCTGAATTCCAGACTGTTTCGGACCGCCGCGGATCAATCGCCCTGGTGGCGACAGAAAAACAGCCGCGCGATCCGTTCTCGACTCAGTATAGCAAACCTTTGCAGCAGCCATAGCTGGGTGGCGGCGTCTGCTGTTACATCCGCAGCATTTCCCAGAACCCTTGCGTCAGCGCCTGCGGATCGCGCACCAGATTGGCGCTCACGAACAGCAGCAACAACACCGCCGCCACCGCCATCGCGCCCCCCAGCGGATTCGGCCGGCAACGCACCGCGGTCAACTCCGCCGCCAGGGCTTGTTCGAGCGCCCGCCAGCCGCCCAAATCTTGGGCGTCGGCCGTGGCCGCCAGCGTCACGTTCCGCATCGCGGGAAATGGCTCGACATGCAGGTGAACTTTCAATCGCGGCAAGGCCAGGCTGCCGCCTGCCCATCGGGCGTCGGCGTCGAGCAATTCCGCCGCCTCGGCCAGCACGGGCCGCAGCTCGTCAGCGCTGATGTTGTAAATCACCAGCCGCGGACGCTGCGAAAGTACGACCAGCGCCAACACCAACGTGCAGAGCATCCCCAGCAGCAACCAAAAGACCCACATGAACTCGCTCCACTGCGCCGAAGGCCAGCGCGGCATGAACAGTTCTAAAGGGCCGATCAGAATAAACCCAGACAAGGCCACGCCCAGCGCCGCGGTGTCCCGCCCGCCGGTCGTCAGATAGGGGCGCGGCAGCAGGTTCACCAGCCCCAGCAGCAATAAATAAATCGCCAGCGGCCCCAGGGCCACCAGCATGCGAAAGGAATCCATCACTCAGTTCCGGTTGAGGACGCGCTGCACCCGGCCGTTAATGTAGCGGCCCCGGCGGCGTGACAACAGCAGATTCACCACGGAGACACGGAGGCACGGAGCGGGGGAATCAATCTGAACCGCAGAGGCGCTGAGTCGCGGAGAGACAAGAGAGGAGTGGGGAGAGTTGGAGTAACGGGCGTAGGGCGGGCTGTGCGCGGGATTCACGAATCATCTTCGACCGCGACGGCCCGCGTGTCGATCGCCTTGCCTCCAAATCTAAGGCCCGCCGGATCAAGAAAAAGGCGGGCCTTACATTTCGCGGTCAAAAAGGATCGACTTTCGCGTCGCGTGGCTCACTTCACTTTCCTCATTGCGCGCACGGCCCGCCCTACGCGCCCTCGTCAACTCCCCTCTCTGCTTCTCCTCTGCGTCTCAGCGCCTCCGCGGTTCAGACGCAATCAGCCCCCGACCTGGCAATGTTCCAGGATTTTCTCCGCCGTCGTGACGAAGCTCGTATAGAACGGGCCGAATTCCGCATATCGGGCGCTGGCTTCGTCAAACCGCATCGTGTAGACGATTTCTTTGAGGAACTCCGGCTTCCGCGCCCAGAGCGTCACGCCCCATTCCCAGTCGTCCAGGCCGACGGATACCGTAATGAGCTGCGTCACACGCCCGCCGAATTTCATCCCGGAGCGGCCGTGTTCGGCCATCAGCTTGTTCCGTTCCGCGAACGGCAGCGTGAACCAGTTTTCGCCGACCTTGCGCTTCTTGTTCATCGGATAGAAGCAGGTGTTCGGCCAGGGCGGCAAGTCAGGCGTGAGCCGCTGGCGGCGCATCATCTCTTCGCGCGACGTGTAGGCCTTCAGCTTGGCCTGATACGCAGCGCCGTTCGGGTCCTCGCCTTCTTCGACCAGTCGCGCGCCGTATTGCTCAACCGTGGGGACGTACTCCGAAACTTCCGTCATCGAGACGTACGAATAGGTCGTCTCCAGCGCCGGGCCCAACGGCGAAGCCAGCAGGCGTTGATGCAACCCGTCGAGCTTGAGCGGATCAGGGTCGAGCAGCATCAAGGAAAAATCCGCCTTGTGCCCCGCGACGATCGATGGTTGCAGGCGTGCGGGGGCATGTGGCCCATCCGGCGCCAACACCGCGAGGAACTGTTCCCGACCGGCGACCAATTCGCCCGGCGCGAGATCGCGCAATGCGCGGCGATTGAACCGGTAGTACAAGTGCCGGCAATGCCAGCCCTCGGCGGGAAACAACGAAACGTCGTCGGCGGAGCTCATGGGAGCATTTCTGGTTGGAGGCGTGTTCGTTAGTGGCGAAAATGGCGGCGGCCGGTGAGAATCATCGCCAGACCGTGTTGGTTGCAAGCCGCGATCGAGGCGTCGTCGTTTTTCGAGCCGCCCGGTTGAATGAACGCCCGGACGCCTGCCTTGGCGGCGTGCTCGATCGAATCGGGGAACGGGAAAAAAGCGTCTGATGCCAGCACCGAGCCTGCCACGCGATCGCCAGCTTTCTTCAAGGCGATTTCCACCGAGTCGACGCGGCTCATTTGTCCCGCGCCGACGCCAAGCACCATGCCGTCCTTGGCGACGACAATGGCGTTCGACTTGACGAACCGCACAATCGCCCAGGCGAAACGCAACTCGTTCAATAGCGCGTCGTCGGGCGCTTTTTCGGTCGCGACCCGCCATTCCGATTCCGGGTCGGTTTCGACATCGGTATCCTGCACAAGGTAGCCGCCGTCAATGCGGCGGAACTCAAACGACGGCGCCGATGTCGCGGCTGCGCCAAGCTCCAGCAGTCGCACGTTGGCCTTCCACTTCGGCTTCGTCGTGAGGATTTTGAGCGCGTCCGGCGCGAACGACGGCGCGAGGATGGCTTCGATAAACAGCCCAGGCTCGGCGAGGACGTTCGCGGTCGCCGCACCGACGGGGCGATTGAGCGCCAGGATAGATCCGAAAGCGCTCACCGGATCGCCTTCCAAGGCGCGCCGCGCGGCGACGGACAGTTCCGCCGCCGTAGCGGCGCCGCAGGGATTGTTGTGCTTGATCACTGTGGCCGCCGGCCCCGGCAGCGAGCGGACGATGCCCCACGCGCTATCGAGGTCGAGCCAGTTGTTGTACGACAGTTCCTTTCCGTGCAGTTGTTGAGCATGGACCAGCTGTGAAGGTGTCGCGCCCTGATTCGCATAAAGCGCCGCGCGCTGATGCGGGTTTTCGCCGTAACGCAGTTCCGCCTGGCGTTCCAACTGCAGCGTGACTTGCGCGGGAAACGTCTCGACTTCCGCTTCTTGCTTCGCGAAATAGTCGGCGATAGCGCGATCGTATTGCGAGGTGTGCTCAAACGCCGCGCCGGCCAGTTGCTTGCGCAGGTCGAACGTCGTGCCGGATTCTTGCTGCAGTTCCGCCAGCACTTCAGCGTATTGCCCGGGACTGGTCACGACGCCGACGAAGGCATGATTCTTCGCCGCGGCGCGGACCAGCGACGGCCCGCCGATGTCAATCTGCTCGATCGCCTCTTCCCAACCGACGTCCGCCCGGGCGACCGTCGACTCGAACGGATACAGGTTCACGACGACCAGTTCGAAACTCCGAATTCCATGCGCCTCGAGGGCTTGCATGTCCTCCTTATGATCGCGGCGGCAGAGGATGCCGCCGTGGATCTTGGGATGCAGCGTCTTGACCCGGCCGTCCATCATCTCGGGAAAGCCGGTATAGGCGGCGACGTCGATCGTCGCGACGCCCGCGTCGGCCAAGTGCTTGCGCGTCCCGCCCGTGCTGTACAGCTCCACGCCCGCCGCGACCAATCCTTGGGCGAACTCGACGAGACCTTGCTTGTCACTGACACTGATAATAGCGCGATGCACGCGGCAAACGGACATGGGCGGGCAATCTCAACGGGACCAACCGGGCGGGAACAAGCGACGCCCACCATCTTAAACCCGCGGGGC
>JALHLM010000055.1:0-10209 GCA_022844585.1 Pirellulales bacterium
AGCTGATTCACCTGATCCCGGGACACGAGCAAATCGTGTTCAATATTCGCCGCTTGCTGGACGGCGCAAGGATTCTGGGCGTGCCTGCCACGGCCACCGAGCAGTATCCGCAAGGACTCGGGCACACAGTCGAGGCATTGGCCAGTCGCTTGGGATCCATTCCGGGCAAAACGGCATTCAGCTGTGGCGAATGCCCGGTAACGCTCCAAGAATGGTCAGGACGCGGCATTCGCAAGTTGCTGGTCGTGGGCATCGAGACCCATGTTTGCATTCAGCAGACGGTGCTGGATTTGATCGCCGCCGGTTTCCGCATCTACGTGGCCGTCGACGCCGTCGGCGCGCGCGGGGCGATCGATCACGACACCGCGTTGCGTCGCCAGGAACTCGCCGGCGCGACGCTCACCACGACGGAAGCTGCATTGTTCGAGTGGTGCGAACGCGCCGGTAGCCCGGAGTTCAAGCAGATCAGCGCGCTAGTGAAAGAGCAATTAAGTTAGTGTCGCCTTTCGCTCCGCGAAAGCGCGCCCTTTTGCGGAACGGAAGGCGGCTGTGAATCATGGTAGCTGTACAACGAAACCGACTTCCTCAAGAAAAGCCATGTCGAAATTGCCACTACCGTTGAATCCGCCCGTTCGTACCTTGATGGGCCCTGGCCCCAGCGCGATTCATCCTCGCGTCTTGGCGGCGCTATCCGCGCCGACCGTCGGGCACCTGGATCCGTATTACCTGCAACTCATGAATGAGATGCAGGACATGCTCCGGCAAGTGTTTCGCACCGAGAACCCGATGACGATGGCGGTCAGCGCCACCGGTTCCGCCGGCATGGAAAGCGCCGTCGTCAACTTGATCGAACCGGGCGACCGCATGGTCGTGTGCGTCAACGGCGTGTTCGGGGCGCGAATGGCGGATGTTGCTGGCCGGGCCGGCGCGGAAGTGACCCGCATCGACCGTCCGTGGGGCCAGGTGTTCACGCCGGACGATCTCAAAGACACGCTCGCCAAAGTGAAGCCGAAAGTGGTCGGCATCGTGATGGCGGAGACCTCGACCGGCGCGTGGCAGCCGGTTCCGGAGATCGCCAAGCTCGTCCACGACGCGGGCGCGATGCTGATCGTCGACGCCGTCACGGCGCTTGGCGGGGTGCCGATCGAAGTCGACGCCTGGAACATCGACGTGATCTACTCCGGCAGCCAGAAGTGCTTGAGTTGCCCGCCGGGTTTGGCGCCGATCTCGTTCAATCCGCGGGCAATGGAAACGATCCTGGCCCGCAAGACGAAGGTACAGAGTTGGTACCTCGACGTGACAATGCTCGCGCAATACTGGGGGAGCGAACGGGTCTATCACCACACCGCGCCGATCAACATGACTTATGGCCTCCACGAGGCGCTGCGCCTGGTGCTCGAAGAAGGCCTTGAATCAAGTTTTGCCCGGCATGCCCTGCAGCATCGCGCGCTCAAAGCCGGCCTGGCGGCGATCGGCATTCGCTACGCCGCCCAGGAAGGGCATCAACTGCCGCAACTGAACGCGGTGTTTGTGCCGGAAGGAGTTAACGACGCCGCGGTGCGCAACGGGCTATTGAATCGCTTCGGCATCGAAATCGGCGGCGGCCTCGGCGACTTCAAAGGCAAGGCCTGGCGCATCGGCCTGATGGGCTACGGCGCGCGGAGCGCGAACGTGCTCCTGTTTCTATCCGCCCTGGAGCAATTGCTCGCGGAGCAAGGCTATAAGTTCGACCACGGCGCATCGATCGCGGCCGCGAACGCAGTCTACGCGGGATAGTGTCGTCGATTCTGCGCGAATATCTGCTAACGCAAACTAGATTGCTCGGCGGCCCAGCGTTTCCAGCGCACGACTTGGTCCGCGAGCGGCGGCGCCGGCAATTCATCGGCGGCGACGACTGCTTCACCGGTGACGTTCGGCAAACTCGCCAACGCCGCGCGGCGTACGCCGAGGTCGTCGTCGAGCATTGTGATCAGCATGGGCGTGAACTCGGCGCTCGCGATGCGGCCCATCGCTTCGGCTGCACGGATGCGCACACTGGGTTCGCGATCGAGCGCGAGTCGTTCGAGCGCCGCGGCGCCGCGGTCATCCTGCCAGCCGGCCAAAGTTTCCGCGGCGGCCAATCGGCATTCCGCATCACGGTGTCCACAAAGGGCCGCGAGCGATTCCAAATCGTCAGGCTGCCCGCAGCGGCCGATCGCCCGCGCCGCCGTGGCCGCGACGTACGAGGTTTTGTCCTCCAACGCGGGCGTCAACCACGCCACGGCATCGATGCCGGGTTGTTCGATAAAAATCTCGCAGGCGCGGCGACGAACATCCGGCGTCAGGTGGCTGAGCGCCGCCGCGGCGAAGCGTCGCGTTGACTCATCGGCCTGCGTGCGGCAAGCGTCCAGCGTCGATTGCCAGAGCAACGGGTCGTCGGCCAGCAGCACGAGATCGATCAATCGCCGCGCGGCCAAAGGCGTCAGCGGTTTTTCGATCGCCTGCTGTGCGAGGGTGCTGACGCGCAGTCGGCGCTCTTGCGCGTTGAGCGATTCCCAATCGGCCAATTGACCGATGGCCTCGTTGCGCGACGCGAGCACTTCGCTGTACACGTTCTTAGGAATCGGCCGGCCCTCTCGATCGGACCACTCGAGCAATTGCGATTCCAAGTGCGTGTTCGCACGTTGCATCGCGGCAATCGCGGTTGCATCGTTGTCTTCCGTGGCGTCGGAAAGCGCCGCGAGCAGTCCGCGTAACACCTCCTCGGTCAAGTCGTGCGTGGCCAATGCGGCGGGCGGCGCTTCGCGGACAATATCGTTGGCGATCGGAACGCTTCCCTGCGACGTGCGCCATTGCTCGCGGAGCGCGGCCAGCGTCGTGGCTCGCGTGGAAGCATCAGCGCTGGGACGAAACTCGGCGGCTGCCGGCCAAATCGCTTTCAGCGCGTCGTGCGCCGCTTTTCGAGTATCAGCCGCGCGGTCGTCGAGCGCCTCCAGGAGCGGCGGACCGGCGTCGGCGAGCGGCCACGTGGCTACGGCTTCGATCGTCGCGCGGCGAACCGACATCGAACGATCGGCGATCAGCGTCCGCGCCGTGGCGATTCCGTGTTGCGCGTCGACATAACGCAGCGCCCTGCCGGCGGAGGTTCGGACGATGGAGTCGCCGTCCTGCGCCGCCGTGAACACCGCGGTTTCGTCGCCGCGCTGGGCTAACGCCTCGACAGCGGCGGCGCGCACTTTGTTTCCTTCCGCGCTCGCGGCCTCGTGCAGCAATTCATCGGCGGCCGGATCCTTGATGTTCCCCAGCGCCGCGATTGCCGCGAGCCGCACTTCGAGTTGTGGATCACGAAATCCCGCGCTTGCCGCTTCGGCCGCCTGCGGAGATCCTGTCGCAGTGAGCGTACCAATCGTGGCCGCGCGCACGCCGGGATCCAGATCGTTCGCCAGGTCAACAAGTTGCGGCGGCGCTGCGGACGGTTTCGCCGCCGCCCAGGCTTCCACGGCCGCGACACGCACGGCCGGCTCTGGATCGGCCAGCGCGTCAGTGAAGGCTTTGCTCGCCGCCGGCCCGACAATCGCCGCACCGCGTTTGATCAATTCGACGCGAACTTCGACGGGCTGCGCTCGGAACTGCAAATCGTTGGGGCCCCACGCAACGAGCAGCTTACCGAATGCGTCCCGCGAAACCTCGGAGTTTAACTCGGCAAGTGTTTCCACAGCCGCCGCTCGCAGCGGGGCGGACAACCGCGGATTCGCAATCACTTCGACCAATGGGGGCGAAGCATCGTCCCCGAGCGCCGTGGGCCCAACGCTGCGAATCAACAACAGCCGCGCATTGGCCGCCACGAGTTTGTTGTCAGAGTCAAGGTTCTCGCGTAACGTCTCGTCGTCGATCAACAACGAACCGTCAGTCGATTCGAGTCCTACGTGACGCCACCGCCGAACCGATGCCAGAGACTTGTCATCGTTGGTGGCTACGCGACGCGCCCAACTGTCATGGGCAAGCGGATCGTCCGTTGCCGCCGCGCCGGCGTCGCGCGAAGCGTCGTTGACCGTGGCTTCGGCCAACGCCTTAGACGGATCAGGCGATGGCAACGCCTGCGCCGACTGCTTGGGCGGCAGCGCATCAGTTCGCAAACGCCAGCCTTCTGCGCAGCCGATCACGCAGCCAAGCAACGGCGCTGCCACGAGTGCGCGGCGCGCTAAGAAAGAGACCGTTCGCGAAAATAGGAAACACGGATCCACGCGGGCAAATCCTTTTGCCGGAAAGTGGACGACGAACTATTCGGCGGGAGTCTCTTCGAGCCCCGAACCAAATTCGTAGCCTTCATCCTCACCTTCAGCCGGCTCGCCGGACGATTCGTCCTCCGAGAGATTTTCTTTGGCGTCCGCGTCCAGCTCACTGCTGTATTCGCCGGCCTTCCACTTGTCCATGATTTCTTTGATCGCGATCATCGCCCGGGCTTCGCTGGGAATCTTGGTGCTTTCGCAAGCCTCGGCCATTTTGCTCATGGCGTTGACCATTTGCGTAGATTCGCTTTTTTGCGCGGCGTCCATCAATGTGACCAACGCGTTCGGCGCTGGATCACTAAACCCGGCCATGCCACGCTTCACGGAGAAAATCACTTCACGCATCTCGCGCCGCGTGATTTCCTGGTCGACGGCCGTTTCCAAGAGCGCTTGGTATCCGGCGATCAACCCCGCCAGATCGACTTGCACGCCTGGCTCGTACTTCAGTTTGCCGAGTGACACCGCCGCGGCGCAACGGACCCAGATCGGACGATTCGCGTCGGTCAGCCGCGCTTGGAGCGCCGTGACAATTTCCGGCGTCGGTGTTTCCGTCGCGCCCAGCGCCTCCATGGCCCGGGACTCGAACCAAAGCTTCACGTCGCGCTTGCGGGCCGCTTCGCCTGCTTTGTCCAACTCGTCCAGATATGCCAGCACGCCCTTGGCGATCTCTGCCCGGGCCGCCGTGTTGGTATCGAGCGTCGCGTGACGCGATAACCCATTCACCGCGGCGAGTCGCGCGGAGTCGTGCGCTTTCGTGTTCGCCAACAGTTTGAGCAATTCCGGACGCGCGGCCGCCAGCGGGACGGGGTTCGCCTGCCCCTTGCGCTCCACGCTATCCAAATCGGCCAGCAATAGCGCGAGGTTGTATCGCACCGTGGGATGCAGATTCGGCTCCGGGTTGACGACAAGACGGGGCAAATGTTTCAGCAGGAAGGCATTTGCCGCATCGTGCGCCGCAGGCGCCGCCGCATTGCCCGAGGTCTGCAACTGCTTCTTGATATCGAGCCGCACCTTGTGAATATCTTTGTCTTTCGCCGGATTCGTCATCTCAGCGAACTTCGCCACGTAGTAGTTTTGCAAGTCCTTCGCGTTGGGCACGACGCCAGCGTTGAGATCCGCGCCGACGGCCGCCTGTTTGGCGACATCAAACCCGGCCGGACGCTTGAACTGGTCGTACTTGACCGCCTGGCCCGAAGCCGAGCCGGCTACGACGAACGTGAGTGCCGCCAAAATCCCGATCCCCAGGCCTCGCTGGGACCGCCGCTGCATGCAGGAATTCGCCATTTTACCGCTCCTCTGCCTCGGTTCCGTGTGACGCGTTTAGGATCAGGCGTGCCACGAGCGCAAGGAACCGCGCCGTGAGAGGCAGCGCGCCACGCCACTTTTTATAGTAGGGACACTCAAGTCCCAATGTCAAGAGACTTTAGGTCGACCTGAGAGCCCAAAACGAGGCTGCTTTTGGCAGGTCAAGCTCCCGAAAGCACTTACGACGCAATGTCGGCCGAAAACGCCGAGAATTCGCACCGCGAACCGCACGCCTCGGTTGAAGTCACTGCTATCGGGCCAGAAAATGCCGCCGGGCCATGCCTCGTACGCTACAACGGTCGTGATCCGACGCGACGCCCCAAACCACGCCCCGCAACGGCGTTGATTCCCACGGCGCTCGGTGGAATTCGAGTCCAAAAACTGCAACAATACTGATCTACTCCAGCGCGTCACGCGCCCGTAGCTCAACTGGATAGAGCGCAGGCCTCCGAAGCCTGAGGTTACAGGTTCGAACCCTGTCGGGCGTAGTATTAAAGCCACGTGGCATGTTCCGCTGTTCGCGGCAATGGGCAGCTAACGCGGGCATGTTACTAGATTTCGGGCTACTGACTGCGGTTGCGGAGATCGACTCGTTCGTGCCCATTCGTGGCAAATTGATGCAAAGTGTGATGGGCGCGGGCAGACTTGAGAGCACCGTGACGCTGGAAAATAACGGAGTCTTGCACATCGCTTGCGTTGCACGAACATTGCCGTGCACCCGATGATTGCGATGGCCCAGGTCGCTGGCTCCGGCACCTGAGCCAGTGTGACCTCGCCCGTTGTGTACAGCTCATCCGTGTCCCAACGCATCCAGTGCGTTGGGCTGGCAATTTGGAAGCTGCCCGTCGGCTCGACGCCCGTCCAGTCGAAAATCCGCAACTTGTGGCCGACTTGGGCGAAGCTGTCTACATTTTTGGCGAAGGTCAGTTCCAGCGTTCCGTCCAGTTGGACGGGAATCCCCGGTTCGAAGGAGACAACGGAGTTCCAAGGACCGGCGTTGAAGATGATCCGCAGCACGCCGCCGTTTTCGATCATCATCTGGTCCTGAATTGTCACCGGAACGGGTTGGTCTCCCAGGTAGTTGCGGACGTCGAGCCGTTCGCCGGCGGCCAGGTTGAGTCCCGCGATCGCCCCGTCGGGCAGGATGGCGTTGCGCGACGTTGCGTCCCCCAAGCGCAGCGACCGAGCACCGCGCGTTTCCGCAAAATCCAGCCTGGCGTTAGCAAGATCGGCAAGTTCCAGGTTTGCATTTGTCAGATTGGCCCCAGTGAAATCGGCGTTCGCCAGCACCGCATAGCCCAGGTCCGCATTCGCCAAATTGGCGCCCGTCAAGTTGGCGTTCAGGAGCCACGAGCCATTCAGGCTTGCCTTGGCCAGGTTGGCCCTGCTCAAGTCAGCGCTATTGAGCTGCGAGTTTTCCAGATTCGCTCTGGCCATGTTCTGGCCGTGGAAGCTCCAACCGTTGAGATCGTTGAACTCCAGTTTGATTCCTGACAGGTTCTTCGCTCGGTAGCTGCTCGTCGAGGCAAGTTGCCGCATCGTGAAGCCATCGTAGGTCGCTCCGGCGAAACTTGCCCCCGTCACATCCGCCCAACTCAGTTCGGCGTTCGTGAGCGTCGAGCCACCCAGTTCTGCGTTGGCCAGGTTTGCGCTGGTCAGGTCGGCATTCGTGAGCGTCGCGCCAGACAGATTTGCGCCGGCCAGATTTGCCCGAATCAATTTGGCGTTGGTGAGCGTCGAGCGAAACAGGTTTGCGTTGGTGAGCGTCGTGTAGTACAGGGACGCGTCCGTTAGATCGGCCCCACTCAGATCGGCGTCGGTCATTTTCGAGTCAGACAGATCTGCGTTAGCCAGGTTCTGCCCAGCGAAGTCCCAGCCGCTGAGGTCGTTGAACCAGAGAATGATGCCATGCAAGTCTCTCGCTCGGTAACTAGCGGTCGAGTAAAGCTGCTCCTTAGTGAAACCGCGGGACGTAGTGGAATCAAAACTCGCGCCGGCCACCTCCGCTCCATTCAAGTTGGTGTTCGCGAGTCTCGAGGAAGAGAGTGACGCATTCGTGAGATCGGTTCCCCTCAGGTCGGCGTTGGCGAGGTTGGAGTTGGCCAGACGTGCGTTGGCCAGATTCTGTCCACTGAGGTTCCAGCGTCTGAGGTCGTTGGAGACAAGCGAGATGCCGTGCAGGTCTTTCGCCTGGTAGCTGGCGGTCGAATAGAGCTGCTCCTTGGTGAAGCCGTTGGATGTGGCTTCCCAAAAGTCGGTGCCTGTCACCACCGTGCCACTTAGGTTGGCGTTGGTAAGCGTCGAGCTAAAGAAACCCGCGTAGGCCAGGTTCGATGATTCGAAGTTCGCACCCGTGAGGTCCCTTTGCGACAAATCCCCGTACTCCAACTCACGGTGATCCAGTTGCACGCCTGGCCCCGGCGTAATCCCTTCCGTCCCCGGAATGAGCGCGCCGTTGTCGCGGCGGAAGACATCGGCTGTGGCGGGCGCTGCTGTGAGCGTCGCGACGACCAGGGCGAGCTTCCAGTGGCCGTTGAACAGCCCAACGCGTCGCGGAACGAGAACTTTCATGATGCGGTCCGAAAGCCAAAGGACGTTGAAGTTTGGTTTGCCAAACCAAGGGGTTCCATGAACTTAAGCGGCTCAAACCACAAAAGCGAGCGCGCAGTTTAGCGGTCCCCGGCTGAACGGTGACCGGGCGGGCCGGTGTGCGGTCGGCTTCCGGAAGGCCCGACTTGAAGCGCCGATTGACGCTTACTTTACCGTACATAGCTCACGATCCAGTGCGGGTCTTCGCTGCCCAGTCGCAAAATCAGTTCGTCCGACAGTCGACAGTTGCTCAGATGGACCGATTTCAGCTTTGGGAGCTTAACAAGCTTGACGATGCCTTCGTCCGTCACGGCGCTTTTGATGAATACAAGTGTTTCGAGGTTGGTAAGGCACGTGAGGTGGTCGAGGCCGGCGTCAGTTACCTGCTCCCCTAAATCGAGACGCTGCAAGCTCGGCCAGGCGGCGACGACGCCAAGTTGACGGTCGGCGACAGATGTGAATCCCATGGCAACATAGGTTAGCTTCGAAAGGGGTCGAAGACGTTCGATGTCGCTCGCGGGGAACTGGCAGTACGTCAAATCGAGTGACTCCAAGCCAACACACTCTCCGAGGTGCGCCATTGCGCCAGCATCGAGTTCCGTTTCACGCAAACTCAGTATTTTCAACTTTGGCAACGCTGCGAGGTGAATCAATGCCGGTCGATCGCACTCGCAGTCCGTGATGCTGACCTCCTCGACGCTTCGGCATCGGCCGAGCGCTTCCAGCACTTCCGCGGATACATCACACTCCCAAAAAGTCATCGTCTTGGCCCCATAGGCATGCTGGAGCCGCCAAGCTTCGCCCTGCAACTTCGACCGATGGAAGACAACACTCTCGATGCGATGCACGTAGTGCTCGCCCAGCGTGTTGGCGAGCCAAGTGTTTTCCGGCCTCAATGCGGCGCGTTGCGCCTTGTCTTCCGGGCTGCCATACGTGTAGTACACGTCGGTGTTGCGCTGGCGATAGTGGGTATAGCGAATCTCGCCTCCCTGGCTCGTGATCCACTCCACCGCCAGCCGCTGCTGCTCGGCCCGCTGCCGGAGCCAGCCAAACACTCCGGCCAGGATGCCGATGGCGACGAGAAACGTAACGAGACTGAAGCGAAACAGGCGACGCAGCCAAGAACGCTTGCGAGGGGCGGTTTGCATGGTGCTTCCTTGCTTAACAAGTGTGAGATTGTGTCCCGTTGTCGCGGCGATCCTAGGGTGGAGGTTCCGCCATCACTGTTTTTCCTTCGCCCAGGCGTCGCCGTAGCCGCGGAGGAATTCGCGCAGTTCCGCCATGAATTCCGCGTGCTCCAAGAGCCAGCCTTCGACGTCGACTTGTTCGCCGCGCTCACGGGCTTCGATGTAGTCCGCGATCAGCTGATCGAGTTGCTGATCGCGATGCTCGTCCTCAGGTACGTCCATACCGATACCTCGCTTTAGGCGGGCGCCGCCTCGCGATAGCGAGCGCAGCCAATGAAAGCGCTTCCGGGGCCGGAACAAAAGTGTGCCAGGCCTCGGACTTGCCAACTGAGTTAAATCTACTGTCAATGATGTCGAACCGATGCGCATACATTGTTCACCTTCGCCCGCGTACTTGATCAAGCGAGTTGGTGGCTATAGTGCTCTCAACGAAGGTCGATGCTTCTTCAATTGCCCGCTTGGCGCCTCGTCTGGGCCGCGGAGGAAGGCCAATTGGTCGGCTGCATGGGCGATGAGGCGCTGTACGACATACGACGACGGCGCAAAGAACTAGCGTCCAAGCGAGACTGGCGCGCAGCCACAGGCGGGCTCCTCGAATCAGAGCGGTGAAAAGACCCGGCCTGCGACCCTTGTTCCCCTCATTTCAACAAGCGGATGGTTCAGCGGCAGGGAGCGCCAATTGCTTCAAAATCCTTTTGCTTGGCTCGCGGAGACACGAACCAGAATCTTCAAGTACTGCTGGAGCACGTCGGTGCTCGGACGTTGACAGCCATGTTCCACTCGGCGTGCCAAGGTGACAAAACATCCATGCGGTATCAGCACAATACATCAACAAAGGGCGGGCACACAGGACGTGTGCC
>JALHLM010000055.1:10219-17276 GCA_022844585.1 Pirellulales bacterium
ATATGCACACCGAGTGCGACGCCACTGGCCGGGTCGCTGCGGAGGCTGACCTCGTGGACACGGCCGACCTGAACAACTCCGCAACAACTTCGGCGGGACCGGCGGCGACACTAACGGCGACGACGTGGTCAACATCACCGATCTCAACGAAGTCTGGAACGGCTTCGGAATATCCGCAGGGACGCGGGCAATTCCCGATCCGCCGTCGCTTGTACTTCTGGCGGCCGGAGCGGCGAGGTTGGCGGTGCTACATGCTCGACGAAAGGCGCCCTGAGACTTTGTTGCGTTTGCTCTATTCCCTCGACAGGACGTCATTTTCATAGGTCTTGCTACATGTCCATTCTAAGCAATTTGCAACTGATTCAGGTTCATTTCGTGCGAACGCTGACGATGCGATTCGCCATGATCGCGATGATGTCGCTGGCTTCGGGCGCTCCCATCCGCGCCGACATCTTCCGCTGGGACAATCGCCAATTGATCCCCGGCACGGAGGGCGTGACGCCCGGGCCGGGGGTGCAATTGGACCATCGCGGGTTGAGTTTCGCCAACCTTTCCTATGCGAACTTGGACCTCCAAGACGCCAACTTTTCGTCGTCGGACCTTTCGTCCGCGCATCTGTCGTATGAGGAGTATGACTTCGACGGCAACTTGGTGGACTACGGCCCCAACCTTGCGAACGCCAACTTCGAAAATGCGAATCTCAGCAACGCATCCTTGGCGTACTCCTGGCTGGCCGGCGCGCGCATGGCCGGGTCGACCATTGTCGGCGCGAATTTTGGTTCAACCGCATGGTCTGGATCTGGATGGACGAAGGAGCAACTCTATTCCACGGCCAGCTATCAGGAAAAGAATTTGCAGCGGCTGGCGCTCTACTTGAATGACCTGACCGGTTGGGATCTCAGCGAGCAGGACCTTACCGGCGCCAATCTCTCGCAGACAACCCTGACCGACACGAACTTCTCGGGCGCCTGGCTGGCCGGAGTGGGATTATATCGAGTGACAGACCACGGGTTCACCAAGGAGCAACTATACTCCACCGCAAGCTATGAGACGAAGAATCTGCAAGGAATCAGCTTCGTTGCGAATGCTCTGGCAGGCTGGAATTTGAGTGGGCAAGACCTTACGAACTCCGATTTCAGGGACGCGAACGTCTCGGGGCTCAACCTGCGCAGCGCCAAGGTGGTGGGCGTCAAATTTGGAGGCGCCACGAGTCTTGGCTTCACTTCCCAGCAGCTGTACTCGACGGCGAGCTACCAGGAACGGCATTTAGAAGGAATCGACCTCGGTCACAGCAATCTCAGCAACTGGGACCTCAGCGGACAGGATCTTTCTCAAGCCAGTTTTCTCTCCGCGAATCTGTCCAATACTAAGTTTGACGGCGCGATTGTCGCCGGCGTAAACTTCGAGTTCGCAAATCTGAAAAGGGAGCAACTCTACTCGACTAGCAGTTATCAAAGCGGCCAATTGCAGGGCATTCGCCTGGGGAACATCGACCTGAACAACGCCGACCTCCATCAGCTCGACCTCAATCACGCGTTTCTTAACCTGGCGAATCTCTTTGCCGCCAATCTGGAAGGCGCCAATCTCGAGGGCGCTTCGCTCTTCGGCGCCACGCTCGGCTCGGCAAAACTTACGAACGCGAGAATTGCCGGGGCCGATTTTGGCAATACTACGACGAGGGGCTTCGTCAAGGAGACGCTCTACTCCACGGCCAGCTACCATTCCCAAGACTTGCGTGGAATCGGCTTGGGAAGGAACAATTTCACTGGCTGGGACTTTAGCGGTCAGAATCTCACGAATGCCGTCTTTGGCGATAGCAAACTCACCAACGCGAATTTCACCGGTGCGGATATGCGCGGCGTCACGCGCCAGAGTACTGCCAACGAGGTTGTCGATTTCACGAATACCATTCGGCCAAGCGGAGTCATTCAAGGCTTGTCGCTCGCTGGCGGCCAACTGCTGCGCGTGCGGGACTACGATGGCGCACCCGAGCGGGGAGTATCTCCGTTCGGAATCAACGTGGCACAGTCGATGACCATGTCCCAGAGCGGAACCCTTCAGTTCGTCTTTGAGGAGGACGACTGGAACTCGACGATTTCATTTGCGCGCGGCATCTCGGTCTCCTTGGGCGGGACGCTGGAACTATTGTTCGCTCCCGATGTCGACCCGGCCAGTCAGGCCGGCCGCACGTTCGACCTCTTTAACTGGACGGGCGTGAATCCGATCGGTCAGTTTCAAATCTCCAGTCCATATCAATGGGACTTGACCAAGCTCTACACGACGGGCGATGTGACGCTGCGCATGTTCGGCGACACCAACGGCGACGGGAAGGTGGACAACGATGACGTGAACAACGTCCGCAACAACTTCGGCACGACCGGCGACGGCGTCCTCGGCGACGCCAACGGCGACGACGTGGTCAACATCGAAGACCTCAACGCCGTGCGGAACAACTTTGGCGCGACCAGCGGCGCAAACCCCGTCCCGGAGCCGCCATCGCTGGTGCTGCTAGCGGCCGGGGCGGCGGGGCTGGCAATGTTGAGACGGAGACGCGGGAAGAGCGAACAGGCTTGAGAGTGGGCCGGCATAGAGATCAAGAACAACTCCATCGCGCACACAGAGACACGTCATGAGCAAATGTCACCATTCGCATTCGACCCGATCAAGGCGAGGTATCCGGAAACTTGCGGCATATGCCGCAGCGGGAGCTTCGTTGATGACAACGGAACTCTCGGCTGCCATCGTCCACACGGACCTCGGGCCGACAGGACTTCCGCTTGGCTACGGAGCATTCAACTTGGATCTGAACGCAGATCTGCGCGCGGATCTTCAACTGCAATACCAGGCGGGTGATAGATGGATCACCACCTGCAGAAAGAGCACGTGGACAACTACCAGCAACGGCCAGACGTATACCTTCACTTCAAGCGACTGCACCGATCGCCTGGTCGGTACGAGCAGTTTCCGAGCGCGGGGCGCTGGTCCGTCCAACAAGGTTGTTGCCAACGGTGGATTTGCATTTGCCTTGGATGGCGGCAATTCTATTCATGCACAGCGTCCCCTTGCCAACGATGCCCTCTTGGCGTCGCAATCGTGGAGTGAATTCAACGGAAGCTTTCAAAACACTCGCGCGTTCCTGGGCGTCCTGTTTGTCATTGAACCTGGCGATGTACATGCGGGCTGGCTGGATATTGAAAAGAGGAGTTACCAAGATCCGATCATTTATGGCTATGCCTATGAGACTGAGCCCGGCAAAGCGATCGCCGCCGGCGCGGTCCCGGAGCCGCCGGCGCTCGCGCTGCTGGCGGCTGGGGCTGCGGGGTTGGCGGTGTTGCGGAAGAAGCGGAGTGCTCATGGATGACTTTCGGCCGTTGTGACAATTTGACACACGCTGTTCTGGGGGGATCGTTCATGCCCGCATAATTCCAAGCGCGACCGTTGCGATGCCACGAATCGCGAGGTTCTAATCAGCTTCAGTGAGCACAACCTCGCCGACGGAGACCACGCCGATGTGACGCGTCTCGGGACACGAATCAGTGTGCACTCCCGCTTTGCATGCAGTTGGCTGGCCGCGCTGTGGCTTTCGTGACTTGTGGTCCCATGCAATGACATCCCGATCGTGAGGTGCATCATGAGAGTCTCGATTCAGCATGATTGTAGACCGCGCCTCAGAGCGTCTCGGCAACTCACTGGCTATGCCATAGCGGCCGCCGCATCACTCGTCGCCGAGGATGCACGCGCCGAGATCAGGTACACCGATCTCGGCCAGAACGGCGTCGAGATTCCGAATCGTGGCGAATTCAACATCGACTTGAACGGCGATTCAATCGCGGAATTCATACTGACGAAAGACCGTCGTGGCATTTCCATCTGCACGTCAGAAACCACCTTCGGCCCAATCTGCAAGAATTACTTCAGCGACAACCTGAAGGCGAAGGCCCTGCTGGCGAACCAAATTCTCGCAACAACAGATAACGCTTTGGCTCTGTCGGCAGGTTATGCGATTGACGCGACCGGCAATGGGATTTCGGAAGCGCATCTGGCAAGCGCGGACGTGACGTCGTACGACACGGGCATCAGGTTTTCAGGCTACGGCGGTTCGTTCCTCGATCGGCGAGCCTATCTGGGGCTCAGGTTTGATCTCCCTGATGGACGGCACGCCGGTTGGGCGGATGCCCGCGCCGGCCGTGAGGGCGAATTTGCTCGCATTGAAGCTGTCATCTACGGCTATGCCTACGAAACGACGCCCGGCAAGCCGATTGCTGCCGGCGCCGTGCCAGAGCCGCCGTCGCTGGTGCTATTGGCCACCGGCGCGACGGGATTGGCAGCGCTGAAAAAGAAGAGGAAGACGCCAACATGACCAAGAGAAACCACCGACGATTGCCTCACAAGCTCGCCCGATACGCTGTGGCGGCCGGGGTGTCATTGGTTGCTCAAGACGCGGGCGCGGGAATCGTGTACACCGATTTCGGACCAAGCGGCGTGGGAATTGGTGACGCATTCCACGTCGACTTCGACAGTGACGGGGCCGCGGAGTTTACGGCATCCGGTGTTCTCGCCAGGTTCAGCCAGACCTGCACACCGTCTGTCGGCACCAATTGTTGGAGCGGCTGGACCAAAGCGCAGGAAATCCGCGGCAGGACCGGTAATACGGTGTTGGCCGCTCAAGACGGACTGGCACGAGCGCTATCCCCAGGCACTTTGGTGCACACGGCCTCAACCGGCGAGTCCTTTCTGCGGATTGCCTACGCTACTTTTTATGCAAGTCCCGATGCGACCGCAGGTTGTTCTGTTGCCGCGCCTTGCACCGAAGTTTTCGGCGAGTTCCTTCAGGTGCAACGAGCTTTCTTGGGTCTCAACTTTGATCTGGTTGATGGCCGTCATGCGGGATGGGCGGAAGTGAGCGTCGCCGCCGGCAACGGTGAACTCTCCGCAATCGTATACGGATACGCCTACGAGGAGGCGCCCGGCCGTGCGATCTCCGCCGGCGCAGTGCCGGAACCGCCGTCGCTGCTTTTGCTGGCGGCTGGGGCGGCAGGGCTGGCGGCGCTGAGGCGAAAGCGGGCGAGTCACGAACCGAGTTGAAGGCCACCAAGACTTCTCATCCATCACTTCGCATCCAGGATCGCATCATGAGCCAGCGCAACCGTCACTATTCCAGCCAGTCGCGTCGTCTCACTCGGAAGCTGGCCGCCTACACCGCGGCGGGTGCGGCGCTTGCCGCCGTGGAGGCCGAGGCGGCGGTTATCTA
This sequence comes from Pirellulales bacterium, assembly GCA_022844585.1. GTDB lineage: Bacteria > Planctomycetota > Planctomycetia > Pirellulales > JALHLM01 > JALHLM01. The sequence goes on from JALHLM010000055.1 coordinate 15,471, forward strand.
CCAAGATCTGGGGCCGTCGGGCACGACTATCAGTCTCTATCAAAACACCCCATTTGAACTCGATCTGAATGGCGACGGACTCGCAGACTTTGAATTCCACACTCGGTACTATCTAGAGACGTTCTGCCGAAGTCCAAGTTCGTCGACTAACACCTGCACAACACATTCCTATTTTTTTACGCGTCTGTTCTTGGTGGGAATGTATCCGAACGGAGTGATTGACGATTCTCAGCAGAGAGTCGTTCTGCCGAAGGGCACGACGATCCCTGCCGTCGGCTCTGTCCACAGGAGCGATAGTTTGCTGGCCCACTCGTTCTCGGAGCCCATCGGTAATGAAGGGTACTCCGGTCAGTTGGAAGGAAGGCGTGGTCTTGTTGGGATTGCCTTTGAAATTCCTGGCGAAGGACGACACGCGGGTTGGTTAGACCTTGAGGGGCGCCCGGATCACAATCTCACCTTGCACGGCTTCGCCTACGAGACCAATCCCGGCAAGGCGATCCCGGCCGGCGCTGTCCCCGAGCCGCCGTCGCTGGCGCTGCTGGCGGCCGGCGCTGCAGGCCTGGCCATGTTGCGGCGCAAACGGCGCTCGCTGAAATCCGAATCCGCTCCCTCCGGGCGCTAGCACTTCCGGCTCCAAACTTCTTGACTCCTCTTCTCCTTTACTCCTCCAACTCCTCCCCTCGCCATGTCCACGCGTCTCGCGAAAAAAGTCCTCCTCATCGGCTGGGATGCCGCGGATTGGCAAGTCATCAATCCACTTCTCGATGCCGGCAAGATGCCGTTTCTGGAAATGCTCATCAACGACGGCGTGATGGGCAACATGGCCACGTTGGAACCGTGTCCGTCGCCGATTCTTTGGACTTCGATCGCCACCGAGAAGCGCGCGGATCAACACGGCGTGCTGGGGTTCGTCGAGCCGCATCCCGAGGGGAAGGGAATTCGGCCGGTGTCGAACACCTCGCGAAAAGTGAAGGCGCTCTGGAATATCTGTACGCAGCAAGGGATTAAGTCGAACGTCGTCGGTTGGTGGCCTTCGCATCCGGCCGAGCCGAGGTTGAATCGTCTGCACAACCAGATCGGCGCTGAGTATCTCAAGCAATCATGCTGGGCCGACACGGAACGGGCGTTTCGCAAGGCGCTCGCCATCGACGGTGAAAGCGCCGTCGTCCACGACGGCCTTGCGCAGAATTATCTCGGCCAAAAGCGCTACGACGAAGCCTTCTCGGCCGTCGGCATCATCCATAAGTCTCCCGAAGCCCGCTTTCAACTCGGCCTCGCCCTAGCCAAAGGCCGCCGCGACGGCCGCGCCCGCCTGGCCTTCCGCACCTGCCTTTCCATGCGTCCCGGCCACCAAGAGGCGCGCGAGTGGCTGGAACGCGTCAAGCCAATCGCCACGCCGCACGAGGCGGCGCGATTGATGGAGTGAGACTTCAAAACAAAAAGCCTTTCCAGACAGAAAGCCAAGCCATGTCCCGCCGCAATTCGATTCCTCGCCCCGGTTCGTTCAATCGCTCTCGCACGCTCCGCGTGGAAGTGCTGGAAGAGCGGCGGCTGTTAACATTCAAGGCAGAGGTCGTATTACAGCAAAATTTACCTGGCGCATTCGGGGAGTTCGCCGATGTGGAGGGCACGCTGTTTTTTAGTGCTGACTCTGGCCACGGGAGCTGGGAACTCTGGAAGAGTGACGGCACGGCGGGCGGGTCTCACAAAGTGAAAACGTTCAACTTCCAACTTGGTGGTTTCACGGATCACGAACTTGTCGGCTCCGGCGGTAAGCTTTACTTTGCAACGAAAACCGACGACAGC
>JALHLM010000056.1:0-2193 GCA_022844585.1 Pirellulales bacterium
TGATGAAACCGCGCGAACAAAAACACGAGCGCGACGAATTGCACGAGTGCCGTCAACGTGGTGCCGACCGCAAGGCCCAACTCGGCGAGCGGCCAGACCAGCGCGACGTTCGAGATAAAATCCATGGCCACGATCAGCATCCCAAGTCGCAACGGCGTGCGGCGATCATCCATCGCGTAGAACCCGCGGACGATGACCGGAATGCCACAATACGCCCAAGCGCCGGCGCCATAGCAAGCGATCATCCGCGCGGTGCGGACGGCGTCGTGCGCCGTAAACTCGCCCCGCTCCAGCATTACCCGTGAAATCGGCTCGGCCAATAACACCATGCCGACGGAAGCTGGCAGGCCAAAGAACAATACCAGTCTCAGTCCGGCCACCAGATCATCGGCAATGCGTTGCCGCTCGCCGCGAGCCGCGTGACGGGCCAGGAGCGGAAAGATGACAGTCGCCACCGCCACGCCGAGCATGCCGACGGGGAATTGATAGAGCCGCTCGCCGTAGTAAATGGCCGAAGCCGCGCCGACCGTCAGCGGATATTGCCAATTGGAGCCAAGCCAGGCGATGACTTTTTCGCCTTGGTTCGGCGCCGTGAGGCTCCAAGCCACGAGGCTATCGAGAAGCGTGTTGATCTGCGTGACGCCGAGGCCGAGGACCATGGGCAACGTCGCCTTGGCCGTTTGCCAGAAGCCCCCGCGCGCCGAGGTCCAGTCGTAGTCCCAGCGAAAGCCGAGTCGGCGCAGCGCACTCCAAAGCGCGATGAACTGAAATACTCCGGCCGCGGAAACCGATGCCGCCAGAATTAAGGCTTGTCCACGATTATCGGACGCGAAGTGTGGGGCGAGCCACCAGGCGGTGAGGAGCATCGAGATGTTCAAGATGCTCGGCGAAAGCGCGGCCAGCGTGAAATTGCCGTAGACGTGGAGCGTGCTGGAGAGATGGGCCGTGAGGCAGACGAAAACCACGAACGGCAACATCGTGGCGGAGAGTTCCGCGAGCAGTGCGGCGTCGCCGCCGGCCGGGGCTAGGATCCAGGCAAGTAGACATACGAGCTCGAGCGTCACGACGACCAGCGTGGCCGCCAGGCCCAGCCAAAGCAGCACGACACTGACCAGCTTCCAGGCGTCGCGCGGGCCGTGTTCGGCCGCGCGGGCCAGCACCGGTACATAGCCGGCGGAAAGGGCGCCTTCGCCAACCAGGCGGCGGAAGAAGTTCGGCACGCGCATGGCGACGACGAATGCATCGAGGACGCCGCTACCGGACATGCCGAGCAAGGAGGCGGTGGCAATATCGCGCAAGAGACCTAATACGCGACTGGCGAGCGTGCCCAGGCAGGTCACGAGGACGCCAGCAAATGGGCGGCGCGGCCGAGGTTTGATCGGCGCTGGCGAGTCAGAGTTGGGGGCGGCGAGTTCCGTGGCGCTCAAGCTGAATCCCGGCAGGTCGGTGATCCGACGCGGCGAGATCCGCCATCGGGGAGGCGCATTCTAGCGCGTTCCCCGCCTTCCAGGCAGGTCAGACTGAGCGGCGACTACTTCGGGCGAGCCCGGCCGCATTCGCAGATCAGCCGGAGCACGCCGCGACGCAGGGTGGTCGAGTCGGTCGCCTGCTTGGCTTCGTTCGCGACGACTTCGGCCTTGGCGGCCAATTCCGGGCAATCGCAGGCGGCGCCGGAGAGAGCGATGAACTCGCTGACCTGGCGGACCTGGTCCCAATCGCCGGCCAGGGCGGCCTCGACCAAGCGATCGATCCGGCCGGGCAGGCTGTTGAGGAACGCGTCGACGCGGGCGTTGTTGGCGGCCAGACGAGCGGAGAGCTTCGCCAAGTCGGGACGCGTGGTGGTCGCGGACATAGTTCGACCCTTGAGGAAGGCTGGAAGGCGGACGCCGTGGAGTCGATCTCCTGGGGCGGCGTTGCGCAAAGTTAGGTTGCCGATTCGCCACGCGCGGCCGGGGGGGCGGGAAAATTGGAAAACCGGGGCGGAAAATCGTTCCCTGCGGCAAAATCGTGCCGTGCGGCGTTGCACCAACGTCCGCACGAATCGAGGTGCGCCGAAAAGGCTGATGTCACGGGTTTTAGGGCCGTTCCGGAACGATAGAAAACGTCGAGGTGCGGGGTTGCAGAGGAGGGGGATTTGTGGAGAATGGCTTGATTCGCCGCCGGGCGTTGGTGGCTTCGTTGGATTTTGTCCTG
>JALHLM010000056.1:2203-15952 GCA_022844585.1 Pirellulales bacterium
CCCGCGGAGTTTCACGCCGCGGATCGCAGCATCCTCGTTGCGCCGCGATGCCTGGCCGAACGCCGGCCCTCGTTGGTCAGCGGTTTCAAATCACCGTGTGAATCGGTTCCTAGAGCACGCGCAGGAAGTGTGATGAGCGACGTATTGAACGTGAAGAAGCGGGAAACGCAGGGCAAGAAGGCCACTCGGCGGTTGCGAGCGACCGGCGTCGTGCCGGCGATCCTGTACGGTCACAAAGAAGCCAACGTGAACCTGTCGGTTTCCAGCACGGAGCTGACACCGGTCCTCAAGCACGGCGGCAAGCTCGTCGAGCTGCGCGGCGAAGTGACCGAGAAGGCGCTCATCCGCGAGCTGCAATGGGACGTCTACGGCAAGCACGTCTTGCACGTGGACTTCGCCCGCGTCTCGGAACACGAAAAGGTCCATGTGACCGTGCCCGTCGAACTCCGCGGCGACGCTGCGGGCGTGAAAGAAGGGGGCATCGTCGAACAACCGATTCACGAAGTCGAAATTGAGTGCCCGGCCAGCGCGATCCCGGAAAAGATCGTGGTCCGGATCGCCGACCTGCACTTGAATCAGTCGCTGACGATCGGCGACATCGTGCCGCCGGATCAGGTACGGATTCTGGACGACGCGGACCTGGTCGTCGTGACCTGCCATCCGCCGATGGATTCGTCGGACGAAGCCGGTGGGGCGGGCTCGGTCGAGCCGGAGATCATTGGTCGTGTGGCGAAGGAAGAAGGGGACGAGGAGAAATAGTCATCCGGGAACGAGGTCGAGGGTTGCCGCATGAAGTTGGTCGTGGGCTTGGGCAATCCGGGCCGCAAGTACGAGGGGACGCGGCACAATATCGGCTTCGAGGTGATTTACGCGTTAGCACGCAAGTTCGCCACGGGTCGGCCACGAAACGATTTTCAGGCCGAAGTGGTGGAAGCGACGGCGGGTTCCGAACGGTTGCTGCTGGTTTGTCCGCAGACGTTCATGAACCTGAGCGGTGCCAGCGTGCTGAAGGCGCGAGACTTTTACAAATTGGAGAACGCCGAACTGTTGGTCGTTTGCGATGACTTCAACTTGCCGCTGGGCAAGTTGCGAGTTCGAGCAGGCGGTTCGGCGGGCGGCCAGAAGGGACTGCAAGACATCATCCGCTGCTTGGGAACGGAGACGTTTCCCCGGCTGAGGATTGGAATCGGCGAGCCGCCCGAACAGTGGGAAGGCCGTGATTTCGTCCTCAGCAAGTTCACCAAGGACGAGCAGACGGAAGTGGGCATCGCGGTGGCCCGCACGGTCGATGCGGTGGAATGTTGGGCGACCGCGGGCATCGCGGCGTGTATGAATCAATTCAATTCAACGAAATAACTTGGGCTTGTCGAGGAGCGAAGTCGCTTGTCTACCAACGTCTACGAAGGCATGTTCATTCTGGATGCGAACCGCTATTCCCGCGATGCGGGGGGCGTGGCCAACCAGATCACGGCGATCATCACCAAGTGCGGCGGCGAAATTCTCGTCAGCCGGTTATGGGAAGAACGCCGCCTGGCGTACCCGATCAACGGGCAGCGCAAGGGGACCTACTGGTTAACCTATTTCAAGCTCGACCCAAAGCAGGTCGCTGCGGTGAACCGGGAATGCCAGTTGAACGACAACATCTTGCGCAACTTGGTCATCAAGATCGACGCCCGGATCGCGGACGCGTTGATCAGCCACGCCATCGCCGGCCCGCAGGCGGCCAAGCCGCCCACGCCGGAAGTGCGAAACGATGCCGTGCCGGTGATCGACGAAGAACTTGCCGCGGCGATCGAAGCCTAATTTGACCCTGAATGTCGGCTCAGCGAGCGCGTTAATACTTCACGCTGACCGTGCGTGCGTGGGCCCAACCCGGAATTGAACCTATGGCGAGCTTTAATCGCGTCATCCTGATGGGGAATGTGACACGCGATATCGAGTTGAAATACACGCAGTCCCAGTTGGCGGTGACGGAACTGGGGCTCGCAGTCAACGACAAGCGCAAGAACGCCAAAGGGGAATGGGTCGAGGAAACCACGTTCGTCGACGTGACCCTGTGGGGACGCACGGCGGAGATCGCCAGCGAATACCTCTCCAAGGGAGCGCCGGTACTGATTGAAGGTCGCTTGAAGCTCGATTCCTGGGAAACCAAGGAAGGGGATAAGCGATCCAAGCTGCGGGTCGTGGGCGAAAACATGCGTCTGCTCGGCGGCCGCGGGGGCGGTGGTGGAGGAGGCGGCGGTGGCGGTGGCGGAAGCAGCAGTCGCGGCGGAGGCGGCGGACGCTCGGCGCCGCAGTTTGACGAATCAGAATACTCCTCCGGAGCGGAGGAATTCGGCGGCCGCTCCAGCGGTGGAGGCGCCGGCAGTTCGAGTGGCGGGGGCGGAGACGACATCCCGTTCTAACGCCGCGAGACAAATTGACACGGAAGCACACAACGCATCACCAGAAATAGAAGTAGCACGACATGGCAAACTCTGAACTCAAGCGTCGCCGTCGCGGATTGACGATTTCCAAGCGGCTGCCCAAGGCCGAAAACGGCAACATCGAATTGCTGTTGATCCAGTCCGTGGATCACCTCGGCAAGCAGGGGGACGTGGTCCACGTGAAGGCGGGCTACGCCAACAACTTCCTGATGCCACAGGGTCTGGCCACGATCGCCACGCCGCACCACAAGCGGATGGTCGAGAAGCACAAGGCCAAACTGCAGGAGATTCAACGCTCCCGCCTGGCCGGATTGCAAGCGCAGGCGGACGCGCTGAGCCACCAGAGCATCACGATCGAAGCCAACGCCAACGACGAAGGCCACCTCTACGGCTCCGTCGGTTCGTCGGAGATCATCCGCGCCCTCAAGGCCCAGGACATCACGATCACCAGCGACCAGGTCAAGCTCCGCGGCCCACTCAAGGAGTTGGGGCTCTACACGGTCAACATCCACCTGGGCCAGGAAATCGAAGCCGAACTCAAGGTCTGGGTCGTTCCAACCGTGCGCGACGAAGAAGCCACGCCGCCCCCGGCAAAGACCGAGCCCACGGCCGGCTAAGCGAGTTCGACAAGATATCCACAATAACGCGGCGCGATTCCACCAGAATCACGCCGCGTTTTTGCTGCGCTGCGGCCGGTTTTTCACGACGGAGACAAGGGGGGGAATGACGAATTTCTAAATCGGAATGTCGAATCAAATTCAAAGTTTGAATGTCGAACAGCTTGATTCGGCAATTCCGCCCGTGATTCAGCAACAGGATCCTTCAGATTTCGTCATTCGGATTTGATTCGACATTCCGATTTAGAAATTAGAAATTCACCCCCACTCTCCCCCTCCGCGTCTCAGCGCCTCCGCGGTTCAAATGGTTCCTCCCTCCGTGCCTCCGTGTCTCCGTGGTGAAAAACTGGAATTCGCCCACCATCCCCAAGCGGCTGGTTGTGCGAGTCGCCGGTTGCGTTAAGATGCCGGGCCGGTTTAGGTTGACGGAGAAAGGAATTCACGGATGGCCGCATTTCAGCGAGTTGACGAGGTATCTGCCACGCGGCGCAATGGGTCCGACGTCCTGGATCGGTTGCCGCCGCAGAATCTGGAGGCGGAGCGCGGCGCGATCGGGAGCATTCTCTACGATCCCGACATGTGCGACGAAGTGGCGCTCGTCGTGCGGCCCGAGGATTTCTACTCCGACGCGAATCGCAAGTTGTTCGAGCACGTGCTCGGCATGCACAATGACGGGCTGCGGATCGACAGCACGCTGCTGCATGAGCGATTGCGCAAGTCCGGCGATCTCGATTTCATCGGTGGCGTCGCCTACCTGATGGAAGTGGCCGAGTCCGTGCCGCACGCGGCGAACGCGGTGTATTACGCCCAGATCGTCCGCGATAAAGCGACGCTGCGCGCGCTGATTCACGCCAGCACGGAGATTCTCCGCGACGCCTTCGATGAATCGATCGAAGGGCGGCAGATGCTCAGCCGCGCGGAAGAGAAAATCTTCGGCATCCTGGAGCGCGGTGGTGGCGGCGGCGAGGCCACGCCCATGGCCGACGTGCTACACGCGGCGCTCGACCGCATCGATGCCCGATTGGAACGCGGCGCTGGCATCGGCGGGATTTCGACGGGGTACGCGGACCTCGATCAGCAGACTGGCGGGCTGCATAACTCGGAGTTGGTGATCCTGGCCGCGCGGCCGAGTATGGGCAAAACGGCGCTGGCCACGAACATTGCCGACAACGTCGCGCGCGAAGGCCTGGCCACGCTCGTGGTCAGCCTGGAAATGTCCCGCCTGGAGCTCGCGGAGCGCATGCTCTGCGCGCGGGGACGCATCAACGGCCACAAGTTGCGCAACGGTTTCATCTCACCCGGCGATCGCCGCAAGCTGGTCGAGACGTTCGCCGAGATGAGCAAAATGCCGTTGTTCATCGACGACGCGCCGAACCGCACGATGACCGAAATCGCCGCCACGGCCCGGCGGCTCAAACGGCGCGAAAAGCTGGGGCTGGTCGTGATCGACTATTTGCAGTTGATCGAGCCGGATAATCCCAAGGACCCGCGGCAAGAGCAGGTCGCCAAGATCGCGCGGCGCTTGAAGGGCTTGGCCCGCGAGCTGTCGATTCCGGTGCTCTGCCTGGCACAGTTGAACCGGCAGACAGAGTCCTCGAAAGAAAATATCCCACGGCTCAGTCATCTGCGCGAGTCCGGGGCCATCGAACAAGACGCCGACGTGGTGATGTTCGTGCATCGCGAGGAATACTACGCGACCAACGAGGAAGACAAGGCGCGGCTGGCCGGCGAGGCGCAGATCATCATCGCCAAACAGCGCAACGGACCCATCGGCGACATTAAGCTGGCCTGGCTTCAGGACTACACGCGGTTCGAGAACCTGGCCCGGGAAGATTACGGGCTTGGGGAATTTTAGGTAATTTCTGTGGGAGGCGTCTCCGACGCCGATCGAAAGTTGTTGGACGTTAAATCGGCGTCGGAGATGCCTCCCGCGGGTTTGCACCGAGGGAGCGATGTAGGTTCTTGCCGGCGATAGGGCTATAATCCCGCCGCTCTTGGGAAATGAGTTCCCAGCGCGTTTTACGGCCAACCCTATCGAATTGCTGGGCAGGATGACCGGACAAGGACGTCCGTGTACATCGCTTTCGGATCGGCTCCCGCTGCGCTGGTCGCTTCGGGGAGGATGGTGGGCGTGCGCCATTTGGTTCCTGCTGGCCTCCGCCGTCTCAGCCGCGGACCTGGAAATGCGCGTGCGATTGGCCTGGGGCGACGGCGCCGCCACACGTTGGCAGGGCAGTATTTCGCTCAGCGCCGGCGAGCTAACCGCGCCGGTTCCGCTCGGTATCGAGGCCGACGAATCCGGCTCGATGTGGATCGAAGACGGCGCGTTGCAAATCGCCGGACGCAGCCCGCGCCGTTATGAAGGGGTCGATCTCACCATCGCTGCTCCGGACGACGCGCAATTGGTGGTGCAATTGGGCGCGCACGACGGCGATGTCGGAAAGTCGCTGTCGATTCCTGTGGCGGATCTGCTCGACGAAACCGTCACGCTGGAGCTCGATGAACAGGACAATCGACTCGTCGCGCGCCGTGCGCCGGGCGATCAACTGCGCGTGGAGTTGGATCGCGATCAACTCGTGTGCGCGCCCGGCGAATCATTAGCGCTGCGCGTCACGCCGCACGAATTGGGAATCTCCGCGGATACGCGCGTCGAAGTCGTTTGCGAACTGCGGCCCGCCCGGGCGGACGACTCGCTCTGGCGGAACGAACAAGAATGGAATGCGCCGGCGCGCGGCACCGCGGGAGAGAGCCTGGACTTTGACCTGCAATTGCCGGACGCGGAAGGCGTGTACGACATTGTTGTCACTGCCCGGCGACGCAGTTTACAGCGGTTGGGTCTCAAGCAGACCGTGACGGAACGTCGCGTACAACTCGTCGTGATCGATCCCGCGGCCGCGCCGGCGCAGGAATCGACCGCCGCGCCGACGCCGCTCGAAGAAATCGATCCGACCGCACCGCGTTGGTGGGAACGGCTCACGACCGTGCCGCTGATTCCCGGCATTCGCAAAGGCCCGCTCGGCAGCGGCGACTTGCGTGTCGTGCGGCTTGAAACCGGAGCGTTCGTCGAACTGGCGGCGAATGATTCGACGCGCGAGATCAGTTGGGAAGCCTACTTGTTGCCGGTGAAGCATCCTGGACAGCCGCATGTGCTCGAGATTGAGTTTCCGGGCAACGTCCCGCAACAGCTCGGCATCAGCGTGATCGAACCGAACGCTGCGGGAGCGGTCGCGCCGGTGGGGCTCGATTCTGGCGTCTATCTGGGCGACGAAGCTCGTGACGCCGCGCCGGGCGCTGAGAAGCACCGTCTGATCTTCTGGCCGCGCACCAAGACTCCTTTGGTGCTCATGACGAATCAAAGCGGAGCGCGGGCAGCGGTGTATGGCAAAATCCGACTGAGCGAGCACAGTGGAAGGTTGCCCAGCGCGCCGCGCGGAGGGCAAGTCACGGCTGAGCGAATGATCGCCGCGTACTACGATCGGCCGTTGTGGCCGGAGAACTTCGGAGCGTCCGAAGCGCTCGATGCCACGAGCGGACGGTCGCTCAAAGACTGGCGGACGTTCTACGACGGCGCCACGCGATTGGTCGATCACTTGCGCCACACGGGCCGGAACGGCCTGATTGCACCGGCCTGGAGCGACGGTTGCGCGCTCTATCCGAGTCTAGCGATCGAATCGACGCCGCGCTACGACAACGGGGCGTTTTTTGCGACGGCGCAGGATCCGATGCGCAAAGACGTGTTGGAGTTGTTGTTTCGACTCTGTGATCGTGAAGGAATTCAATTCGCGCCGCAGTTGGATTTCGACGCTCCGCTCACGAGCTTGGAAGCGATGAAGCGCGTGGGAGGGCCTTCTGCCGTTGGCTTGGAGTGGGTCAACGCCGAGGGAAAAACGTGGAGCGAGGTTGAGCCGTCGTTTCGCGGCCAAGGGCCGTACTACAACGCCCTCGACCCGCGCGTGCAGCAGGCCATGCTCTCCGTGGTGAACGAACTGACCGGCAGATATGGGCATCATCCATCCTTCGCTGGCGTAGCGGTGCAACTCTCGGCGCACGGCTATGCGCAACTGCCCGGTCCGGAATGGGGAATGGACGCGGCGACGGTCGCGGCGTTCGCGCGCGAGACTGGGCTCACAATTCCTGCGCAAAACACCGTCGCGGCGACGGCGTTACTGCAGGGAAAACATCGCGATGCCTGGTTGAAATGGCGCGCCGAACGGCTGGCATCGCTGCATCGCGAAATGCAACTCGCTGTCGTGCAAGCGAAGCCGGCGGCCCGAGTATTTTTGACCGGGGCGCACTTGCTGGAACACAGCAATTGGGAACAAGACCTGCAACCGAGCCTGCCGCGCAGTCTGAGTTTGGAGCAACTTTGGCTTAAAGCAGGGATCGCGCCCGAGCACTACTTGGGCGCGCATTTGCCGCTGTTGTTGCGACCGACGCGACTCGCGGCGGCGGATTCGCTTGCCGAGGGTGCGATCAACCTCGAAATGAATCAAGCGGTCGATATCGATCGCCGTCTGGAGCGTTTGTCGGACACGGGCGCGATTTTCTATCACGAACCGCGCACGATGCGGGTCCACGATTTCGAACGGCAGAGTCCGTTCAAGTTGACCTATTGCTGGTTGATCTCGCAACCCACGCCGGTTGGGGCCGAGAACCGACGCCGTTACGTGCATGCGTTGGCCGGGCTCGACGCGGAAGTCATCGTCGACGGCGGATGGACACCGCCCACCGGCGATGAAGACGCGCTGCGAGACGTGATTGACGCCTACCGTAGCTTGCCGGCGGCGCGTTTCGAAACCGTGCCGGGGGCGACGCAGCCGGTCATCGCGCGAACGCATCGGGCGGGGCAATCGACGTATTTGTACTTAGTCAATGACTCGCCCTGGCCGGTGACCGCCAACGTGGCGTTACAGATGCCGCCGGCGGTGACGCTGGAAAGCCTTGCCCCGCGCCGGACGTTGCCGGTGGCGCGTGGCGCGGGGAACGCACGGATGTGGACCGTAGAGCTTGCAGCCTATGATCTCGTCGCGGTGCGAATGAACTCGCCGCAGGTGGCAGTGACCAACGTAATCTCGGTGGTCAACAAGCAGGCGACGGACGAGCTCGCCCGGCGCGTGAACGATGTGTGGACGCGCGCCAAACTACTGCGAAACGCTGGGCCGTTGCCGCCGCTGGCGAATGCGGATTTCGAAGCGGCCAGCGATGGAGAGGCGATTATTCCCGGTTGGTTCGTGGCTGGGCCGGAACAATCGGTCGCACTCGATCCGCAACAGCCGCACGCCGGCAAAATGTCCGTGCGGCTGACGAGCGATGGCGAAGCCACGTCCCTCATCAGTCCGACGTTTGCTTCGCCGCAACTCGGGCGCCTACAGGTCCGCGCCTGGCTACGTGCGGCGGACGCGAGTCGCGAATCGCCGCTGCAGGTCGTCGTGGAAGGTTTGCTGGATGGGGAACCATTCGAACGGCGTCAATCTTGCGGGAACATCTCCGACGCCTGGATCGAACGGCAGTTCGAATTCACTGACTTGCCGTCCGAGGGAGTCGAGGTCATTCGCGTGCGATTCGAGATGCTGGTCGCGGGGCAAGTATGGGTGGACGACGTGAGCCTGGTTGCCGCCGGGTTCCGGCCGGCGGAGATGGCCGAGTTGGCAAAGATTCTGCAACTCGCCAGTGATCGCTTGCAGGCCGGGCAGTTGCGCGATTGCCAGACGCTCATGGAAGGCTACTGGCCGCAGTTCATTGAGCGCTGTGCGCCGATGCCGGCGCGCGCGGATGTGAATCTGGCGGAACGCCCGCCGCGCCCGCAGACCACGCCGCCGCCGGCTCCGCCAAAACCGGGTTTGTTAGAGCGAATCAATCGCCTCATGCCGAGCTTTGTGCGATAAACTCGTGGCATGAGTTTTCACGTTGTCTGGCATCGCGCGCCCGCATCAGTCGGCGAGGGACCGACCTGGCCAGGACCGCACGGAAGCTTACCGACGTTGAACGTGGCGAGCGCCGACTTGTACTTGCCCTGGGAAATTAGCTTCGAGCAGGCGGTCGCGGCGCTGGAACTGCTGCCAGGCATGTTCTGCGAAGGGGACGGCGCCTGGATTTGGCACCCCGCCCGCGATCGTCAGGTGGAGGGCGTGCTGTTCGATCGCGTGGAGCGACTCGCCTACGTCGAACTGAAAGGGAACTGCGCCGGCGACGACATCGACCGGCTGGCAAAAGCGCTCAATCCGAGCGGGCACGCGTTGGTGGTGCAGTTGCCGCGCGAAGGAGCACTGCTGAGTTGGACGACTTGGCGCTGCACAGCGTTTGAATCTGCGCGGGAAGGCGAAGCCTGAAACGAGTCGGGGCCGCACGGATAATCCGTACGGCCCCCGACCATTTCTCAATTGCGATCGTACGGGACGATCGCGGGAGCTTACTTTGTTTCGCCTTCGGCGTGCGTTTCGCCTTCGGCGTGGGCGTGGTCGGCTTCGGCGGCAGCGTCGGCGGCCGGTTCGGTGGCATCGGCGGCCGGGGCCGGTTCGGTCGTCGTCGGCGCTGGGGCGGTCGTGGTCGTGCCACTGCCGCCGCAACCGATGCTGTACACGCTCACGCTCAACAACAACGCCAAGAATCCGAGCTTCTTCATGATTCGCACCTTCTGCATTAAGTTCTGGGCAATTCCATGTCCGTACTTGCCGCGGGTACTCCCCGCGTCGGCCACTGGTAGCTAGAGATACCGGCCAAGGCTGGTTTATTCCCCGGTATTCGGTATGAATTCATAGGTTTTTCCTGGCAAGTCGCAAATTTTGGCCGTCAGGTGATGCTGTATCTTCAAATGTCGCTTTGACTTGCGTAGAATCTTGGGCGCTCGCGGCGACCCGCGGAATTGGGCGGATAAAGCAGTTCCGGCGTAGAACGAAGACATTTAGGGAATAAATCGGTCCCGGATTGTTTCTAACCTTTAGAACCGAGGCGGCGGGTTCGTGGACGAAACGGTTGCGAAGGATGTGTCGGCCCTGGTCGCGGAACACTACGCGGCAGTGTATCGCTACGCCTATCGGCTCAGCGGGACGGCGGCCGACGCGGAAGACCTAACCCAGCAAGCATTCCTGGCGGCCCAGCGCAAGCTCGACCAGCTGCGCGGGATGGATGCGGCGCGGGGTTGGCTGTTCACCATCGTGCGCAACTGTTTTCTCGCGGCCCGTCGGCAAAACCAGCCCAGCGTTGCAAACGGCGAGTTACGCTGGGATGAGTTGCCTGAAGAAGCCACGGCGCCGACGGCGATCGACGGCGAGTTGCTGCAGCGAGCGCTCGATGCCTTGCCGGAGGATTATCGCCTGGTCGTGTTGATGTACTACTTTGAGGACAACTCCTACCGGGAGATCGCCGAAACGCTGGAGATTCCGGTGGGGACCGTGATGAGCCGGTTGTCGCGGGCCAAGGCCTGTTTGCGAGCAGGGCTTTGGGGGCCGCGGTTGAAGGAATTGTTGGTGACGAAGCATTGAGTGACTCGGCCGAAGTCGCAGACCTCGGCTACAGAAGAGAGTTTTATGGACCGCGAGCGACTGCGCGAAATGATCGACGCCTGCCGTCCGGAGAGCGCTGACTTGGCGCTGCCGGAGTTGGCCGAGGCGCGCGCGGAGTTGGAACGCGACGCCGTATTGCGGAGGCAGGCTCGCCGCGCGGAGCAGTTCGATCGCACGGTAGCGGCCGCGATGCAAGACGTGGCTGTGCCGGCAGGGTTGCAGGATCGCTTGATGGCTGCTTTGGCTGCTGGAGCGCCACGTGATGTCGCCACGCCCGTCGTCACGGTGGCGGACAATGGCCGGAAATCACGTTGGCGCATTCCCGCCTATACGGGAATCGTGCTGTTAGGGACCGCAGCGGTGTTGCTGTTGTCGCTGACCATGCGTTGGTTCGATACTGGCGACGACTGGCAGCCGCGGGCGATTGCCGATGCTGCGGTGCTGCATTTCCCCAACGAGTTTGATCCGCGCGAGCAGCGGCTATGGACAAACGCGAAAGCGCCCTCCGCATCGCATCCCTTGAGCCGGCATTTGTCCCAAGGAAGCAATCCGCCGCAATGCGTGGTACGCAATGTGGCTGGTTGTTCCGGTGTGGCGTACTTGCTGCAAGGGCGAACAGGCGCATTGGGAACACTCTTGGTGTTGACGCCGCGCGCGACGCTGTCGTCGTTTCCTTCGAGTCCGCCGAAATCGCCGCAGGTCGATACGGCCGGCTGCGCCGCGGCGTCTTGGCGGGAGAATAATCGGCTTTACGTGTTGGTCGTGGCTGGAAACGCGGCGGATTATAAATCCTTCCTGCGGCAGCCGGGACGCGTGGCGCAAGTTGAGTCGCCTTCCGCATTCAGGTTAGCGACGGCGTATTAGGGCTTCGTCACACGTCGGTTTTCGGGTCAACCATAGTGACGGGTGCCTGGGGCAGGGGCAATAAATGCGCCGTCACTATGGCCCAGCCGCTGGGGCTTCGTTTGAATTATCAACAAATCTCGCCGATGCCCCAGCTGGTTCGACATGGTTGCCGGCATGGTCTGCCCCAAGGCACCCACGTCGAACACTTGACGCGAAAAAGATCTGGCGCCAATTGCTAGCGCAGTTCAAAGCGAATCTCTTGCGTTTCGACCGATTCCACGGCCACGCCCGCTTCGCGCGCCGGTTCGAAGCGCCAAGACCGCGCGGCGCGGACCGCTGAGGCGTCCAGGATGCTGTGCGTGCTGCTCCGGAGGATTTCCACGTTGGTCACGGCGCCGTCGGCGGCAATGGTCAGGCGAAGCATGACATTGCCCTCGAGCCGTTCACGGATGGCGGGATCCGGGTACAGCGGCGGCCGATTCGCCAGAGGACGGGCCGATTTGTTTCCGTCCGTGCCCACGAATTCCGGCGCCACGACCAGGACGTTCGGCGCCGCGATCGAAGCTTGTTGGCGGGGTAAATTCTGTGCGGCGACTTTCGTCGCAATCTCGGGCGCCTCGTCCAATTCTTGACGCGCTTCCGCGGGCGGCGGCATCACGGCTTCGACCGGCGCGAGGGCCTTAGGCCGGGAAATCGTCGGTTGCTCCAACGGGCGCTCGATCGGATGACGTGGCGGGCGCGGGTCCGCGGCTTTCATCAACTCGACGGTGGCCGTGGTGGCTTCCTGTTCGATTTGCGGTATCGAACCGCGCGAGACAACTTCGATGCTGATCGCCTTGAGCGAGCCGTACGATTTTGCGCGCTCGCGAGCCCAATCCTCTCCAAAATAGATGAGCGCCCCGCCGAGCCCTGCATGAATGCAAGTCGATATGGCCCAACCCCAGGTCGCCAACGAGCACTTGGCGAAGCAGCTTGGGGCGATGCGTTTCATGGGCGGCTGGCGTGCGAGTTTCGAAGGTCTTCGGTTTCTTTCATTATCGCACGCCGAGCCGCCCTGGCCTACCAGAGGAGCTCGTAGCCGAAGATCGCGTTGAAGCCTGGTCCATCGACGCCGGAACCATGCACGCGATACGCCTGGTCGAGGATGTTTTCCAGCGTCAGGCTCACGCGGTGGTTATCGCAGCGACCGAGCGTGCGGCCGGCGCGGATGTTGAACGTCTGGTAGCCGGGGGTGCCGCCGACCGGAATGCGGGCGTCGGTGAAGTCCTGGAAGTTCAGCCGGTCCTGTTCGTCGACGAGCCACGTGTAAACATCGAACCAGCTTCGATGAACTTGATCGCGCCAACGCAGTCCGGCGATGCCTTGCATCGGAGGAATGCGGCTGAGCGGAATGTCCAGTTCCAGGTCCTTGCCGTAGGTGTAGGCAAAGTTGCCGTACACGCTCCAGCGCGGCGTGAGCAGATACTCGCCGTACCATTCGACGCCGTTCAAATAGGAATCGCGATTGTTGCGCTGAAACAGCCCGGCGGCGACGGGCGTGCGGAGAATGTTGTCTTCCAAATCGGTCCAGAAGACAAACGCCTGGCTATGCCATTTGCGATAGTCCCATTTCATCCCGACTTCGTAGTTGATGCTGTGCTCCGGTTCGAGCGAGATGCTCGGAATGTCCTGGCCCGTTTGTTGAACCAACGTGTTGGTGGCGACCAGGTCGTCGAGATTCGGGGCGCGGAAGCCCTCGGAGATCGAGCCGACCAGATTCCAGCGCTCGGTCAACGCGTACGTCAGCCCGACGTTGCCGACCCAATCCTGATAGCTGGGCGAGATATGCGTCGGCACCAGCACGGCCGGCGGCGCGCCGGGCGGATCGACGGAAATCAAGGGTGTGCTGGAAACTCCGATGTTTTCGTAGCGGACGCCCGTGTTGGCGGTAAGCCGGTCGGTCAGCTCGACGTTCCAATTCGTGAATACGCCGAAGCGGTCGTAATAGCTGTCGTCGGGGAACTGAGCGATGTCAGGCGTGATCGCGCCGCTCACGGGATTGAGCCGATTCTTGAAGGCGTCGACGTCGTCGTGATTGTAGTCGGTCCCGTAGGACAATGCGCCAAGCCAATCCAGATCCTTAGTCATCACCATGCTGACGCCCAGCGTATCGACGTCGAATTCGCCGATGTCGGTCCGCGTGGCGCTGCGAATCTCGCGCGAACCTTCTTTCTGGCGCGCGTAGGAAGCGGTGAGCATATAGCTATCAAACCAGCCGCTGTAGGCGACGCCCTGCAATCGCACGTACGCGAGGTCGCGTTGTTGCGGATCGAAGAACGTGGGGCGCGCCGTGCCGACCGGCGGTCCGAGCACGAAAGG
>JALHLM010000056.1:15962-17201 GCA_022844585.1 Pirellulales bacterium
GGGACGTCGTCCTGCTCGAAGTGCTGTAAGGCCACGGTGACGAGCGCGTCCTCGGAGAGCAGGTAGTTGTACTTGATGTCGCCGGCGTACTGGTCGTAGCCGGTGAACGGCTGCCGGCCGAGATCGCCGCCGCGATCGAGATCGTTAAGATTCAAGTAGCTGGCGCCGGCAAAAAGGCCGGAGTTCTGTACCCAGCCTTCGACGTTGCCGCGGCTGTAGGAACCGGTATCGGCCGTGCTGAAATACTCGGTGAATGAACCGCCGCGGTAGTTGCCGTCGAACGGACTCGCGCTGCGTGTGACAATGTTGATGGCGCCCCCGAGGGCGTCTGAGCCATAGAGCGCCGATTGCGGTCCGCGCAGGACTTCGATCCTTTCCACCTGGCCGGGATCGATCGTGTTGAAGTATTGATTCGCGCCGGTGCGGAAGGTCGAGTTATTGAGCCGGATTCCGTCGACCAGGATCAGCACCTGCTGGCCGGTGAGCCCGCGCAGAAACGGCGACGCCTGGCCGCGGGCCGTGCGTTGCATGAGCACGCCGACCTCGCGTTCCAGGGCCTGGAACATGTCCTGCGGCATGCGTTCGTCGAGTTGCTCGCGATTGATGATCGTGACCTCACTCGGATCATCGAAGACGCTCGTCGGGTGCCGCGTGACGCTGTCGAGGTTCTCGAACAACTGCCCGGACAGGCTGGGATAGCTGTAAGGGAGTTCGTACGGGCTGCGCGGCGCCGGTTGCGCCGAAGCCGGTGCAGCATCGACAACATCGGCACCTTCATCCGGCGGCGTGACGGTGATGGGGGGCAGCGTCGCGGGTTCGCCGTCCGCCTCCAGCGTAGGCGTATCTTCTTGAGCGAAAGCGCGCGGGATCTCCCAGCCCATGAGCACGGCGCTCCAACCCAAGCAACGTAGCAAATCGCGCAGTTTCACGACTTCGACTCCGGGGTGTTCCGCCGTACGGCATGAGGCTAGTTACATTGGCCGCCGTCGCCGGATGTATCGGTTCTGCATGATCTATCGTCGCGCTCTGCGATGCTCTGCGCGAGGGTTGCCCAACGCGGTAGCTTTGGCATAAGCGTCAAGGTCCCAGGAATCGGCAGCTTTTCCGCTCGATTGCCGTCACGCAATCTTGTCGGTCGAGTGAGCTTGCCGTGCCTTGAGAGTCACTTGCCAGGAGGTTGTTTATCTCTTGGCCGCTTCGTGACTTAGCCCGATACGCGAATCGCATGACGGCAATTGC
>JALHLM010000057.1 GCA_022844585.1 Pirellulales bacterium
GCAACAATCGAATCGTCCGCTACCTGGCTTCTTCACCATGCACGACATCGTTCTTGAATGCCGCGGCGTCAATAAGCGATTTGGCGAGCATGCCGTGTTGCATGACGTGAATTTGAAGATCGCGCGCGGGCAGATCGTGTCGCTCGTGGGACCGAGCGGCTGCGGGAAATCGACGCTCTTGCGCGCGATACTTGGCACGCATCCGCCCGACTCGGGCGAAGTGCTGATGAACGGCAAGCCGGTCACTGGGCCAGGACGCGATCGCGGCATCGTCTATCAACGCTACGGCCTGTATCCGTTTCTCACCGCGCGGCAAAATGTGGCCTTTGGGCCGATGCTCGACGAAACGAACTTGGCCTACCGGTTCTTCCAGTTTCCCAACTGGCTCAAGCTGCGGAAGCAACACCTGGCCGGCGCGGATGAAATGCTGACGCGCGTGCAGATGGGCAAGGCGTTGTATCGCTACCCGGAGGAACTCTCCGGCGGCATGTGCCAGCGCGTGGCAATCGCCCAGGCGCTGATGATGAAGCCGGAGATTCTGCTGCTGGACGAGCCGTTCGGGGCGCTCGACGAGGCGACCCGCGAAGAGATGCAGGAAATGCTGCTCAAGCTCTATTCAGAG
Organism: Pirellulales bacterium; assembly: GCA_022844585.1. Classification (GTDB taxonomy): domain Bacteria; phylum Planctomycetota; class Planctomycetia; order Pirellulales; family JALHLM01; genus JALHLM01. Next base: position 623 of record JALHLM010000057.1, read on the forward strand.
AATCTGGCGGCGAAAGCGGCGGGCAAGAAGCCGCCCTACACGATTCTGATTATCACGCACGAGTTGAACGAAGCCATCTATGTCGCGGACCGCGTGCTTGGCCTGTCGCAACATTGGCGCTGGGAAGACACGGGCGGCCCATCGCATCCAGGCGCGACGATCATTTACGATGCGGTGTCACCAGTCTTCAGCAAAGACGTCGAGGCCGAAGCCGCGGCGTTCGTCCGGCAACGCGAGGAAATGCGCCGCGTGATCTTTGAACCCTCGGAACGCTTCGGCCGCGAAAGCCACACGCGCTTCTGGCAACAATGCGCCGCCGGCGCCGGCGTCGGCGTCATGGCGCCGAGCCCGTAGGTCATTTTCCGTAGGTCAGGCACGCTCGTCGGAGGTCCTCCACGTTGCGCATGTCATCACTCCGCCGCATCCAAAACCCGTGCCGGCAAATTGCCTGACAGGACTCGACGTTTTCTCCTGTCAGGCAATTTGCCGTCATCGACTCCGGATGTAGGAGCGTTCGGGTTTTGCGCGGAGTTGTTTGGCTTCGACCAGGGTGCCTGACCTACAATCGGAAGGCCTGACCTATCACTGAAGCGTAACAAGGCGCGAAGCGAGCGAGCGATGCGACCTCTCACCCGTTCGCGCCTGTTTGCGTTTTTCGCGGTTATATGTGTCTCGCCCGCTTAATTCTCCGACGGCTCGATCAACAACGTCTCGCCGTCCAGGGCGATCAGCAGGGGCTCATCGAAGACCAAGTACTGCGACAGGGCCTTGCCGTGGCGATCGGCCAGGGCGAAGTATTCGTCGCTGAACTGGACAACTTTGCGAGCCTTCTTTTCCAATTCCTCCGTGACGACCGAATCGATCCAGCGATCGGCGCGGCGATAGAACGTCTTTTGCGCGACGTTTCGGACCGTTTCCCGTGCCGCTTCTTCAAGGTGATCGGCCGGGGCGCTGGCCACTGCCGGGCCACGTGGCCTACCGCCGTAGGCTCCGCCGCCAAAGCCTCCTCCGCCTCCTCCGGCTGGCGCGTTGGCAGGCGTGGAGGCGCCTCGGCCATAGGTATCTGCGCCGCTGCGACCGCCGGCGCGTTGCAGACCCGCCTTAGCGGCGCGTTGCGTCACGCCTGACGCGCCATCGGCGTCCTCCAGAGAGCGTAGCCTCGATTCGGCTTCCACCTGCACGGCCGCCAGGTCGCGGACGTTCGTATTTTCATCCGCCAGGAACGACGTGTACGGCGTTAACACGCCGTGTCGCGTGGCGAGTGCGACCAGTTCCTGCACCAACTCTTCGTTGTGCCCCTTCAGGTCCACTTCGTCGATGATCTCGCCGATGCGGCGCATCGCCCAGAGTTTTTCCACGAAGCCGAAGCTGTCGTCGTTGCTCTTGGCGACCAACTCGGCCGGGAAATCGAACGAGCGTTCGCTGCCTTGCACTTTTCCGCGGATGGTGACTTTCGCCGCGCCGGACTTCTTGTAGCGGCCGACAAGGATGATCTGTTCGCCCGCGAACAGATCGTACACTTCGCGCGGATAGACGCGATTGACGGGCTCGCCTTCTTCCGTTTTCAGGCCATCGATATCGACATTGACCTTCACGTCGGTCATCACGGGCGACTTGATGCGGTTGTAGAGCGACGCCACTCGGGCTTCGATGTCCTCTTCCGGCAGCACATATTCGCTCTGCCCGAAGTTCTCGCGCACCAGGCGGTCCAACATGCGGCTATTGACGTCGTAGCCGACGCCGAAGGCCAACACGCGGGCGCGGACCTGGTTGGTCTTTTTCGCCAACTCGACGATCTTCATCTCGTTGGTTTCGCCGACGGTCGGCAATCCATCGGTGAGGAACACGACGTAACTCGGCCGCGACGTGTCCTTGAGTTGACCCAAGGCCGTTTCCAGCGCGCCGCTGATGTTCGTGCTGCCGCCGGCATAGATCCCTTCCACGAAGCCGAGCGCCGCTTTGCGCGTCTCGTCGCCGTACTTTTCCAACTCCGGACGAAAACTCTCGACGCCGGTGTCGTAAGCCACGATGTTGAACAGGTCTCCTTCGCGGAGGTTATTCAACACGAACTTGAGCGCGCCTTTGGCTTGCTCGATCTTCTGCCCACTCATGCTGCCGGAGCGATCGACGACGAACACGACCGTCTTGGCCGGAATCTCCGCGGTATCCGCCTTCACGTCGGGCGTGGCGAGGAGCAAGAAATAGCCGTCGTCCTTCTCATCGCCACGATACGAAACCACGCTCGTCCCGAGGACGTCGCTGCCGACGTCGTAGAACAGTCGGAAATCCTGGCCGGGAATCGTGTTCTCGGCCTTGTACTTGATCGAGGCGTTCCCGCCGGAGCGATCGACGCTCACGGAATGCGTCGGGCTATAGACGTTCTTGATTTCCGTGCCGGAGGTGATGTTTACCTGCACGTTGAGCTTCTCAACCGGTTGCGAGGTGTACTTGGCCGTGCTGAGCGGGAACAAGAAGTCCGTCAGCCCGCGCTCGCGGCGGCAGAGTTGCGAATAGGTGAGCGTGACCTTGCGCTCCGCCCCGGGCGGGACGGGAAAGACGCTGGTCTGGAACATGCCCGTGCCGAGCCATTCCAACAGCGCCGGGTCGCGGTTCCTGCGGACTGTTTCCTCATAGATCCGCCGGGCGTCGGCGGCTTTCATCAATTTGCCGGGAAATTCTTTGCCGTCGACCAGAAAGGTGAGCTGGTCGATGGCCCCGTCGTGCGGCAACGGGAAGACGAAGCTGACCTCCATCTGCTGGCTGCCGGTGTTAACGAACGACTGGCTAACCTGGACCTTGGCGACTTGGTCCTGTAACCGGACGTGAATGTCCAGTTCCTTGATGCGGTAGCTGCTCGGCGGCGGCGTGGGCATCGGCACAGGCCGCGGCAGCCGAATCCGCTGGGAGATGTCCTCGTTGACGAGTAACCCCTGGGCCAGGGCCCAGATCGGACTTGCCAATACCCCGCCCAACGCCAACAGCCAAATGAACCGGCGCATAATGTGCCTCCCGTTCCGCAAAAGGAACCTGCCTGTGAGCGCAACGCCCCGCTGTTGTTATAACGACGAAGCGGGGGGCGAATTAGACTTGGGAAAAATTTCGCCCCGTAGGTCAGGCACCGCCGACGAAGTCCAGAACGTGCCAAGTGCAACAATTGCCGTCGCTTCCCAGGACGTTGCGAAAGGCGTGCCTGACAGGCGACGACGTCGGTCCCGTCAGGCACGTCGATTGCCGCCATTTGGGATGTGACGGCGGATGGGATTGATAGCAGCTTGGTGCTTCGTCGGCGGTGCCTGACCTACAACTGACCAAATCGACGCCTTTTCCCGTCAGGCAATTTGCCCGCAACGACTCGGGATGTTGCTGCGTTTGATTCTTGCGCCGCGTTCTTTGCCTTCGACCAGGGTGCCTGACCTACAAGTTGACCTCCCGGCCCCGCAGCGATGTCGCTAAGAAAAATTGCCGTGGCACGTTGGAATATCTTGGATGCGCCGACAATCTCTATTTCAATGGCCGAGCGAACGGTTTCCTGACACGGGGAGCATGCACGTGCGCGCGATGATCTTGTTGACGGTTTTCGCGGTCGGTTGTGGACAAGCGGCGGTGCAACGTGAGGCGGCCAGGTCCGCGCCCGCCTCGGAAGCAGCACCGGCATTCTCGCTGGCCCAGGCGCCCGCCGTTGAAGCGCTCGCCGAGCAGTCGCCCGTGAAGGATGGTCCGCCGACTGCCGATGCGATCGAGCGCAAGATCATCTACACGGCCGACGTCGACCTGGTAGTCGAGGACTTTACGCCGACCACCAGTCAGGTCGATGCGATGGTGAAGCGATTCGGCGGTTTCATCGCCAGTTCGCAAGTCTCGGGCGAGGCGGGCGAGAGCCGCTCTGGAAATTGGAAGCTGCGCGTTCCCATCGCGCGGTTTGACGAGTTTCTCCAAGAAGCGCAAGGAAAGCTGGGAGAAGTCCGGAGCCTGGCTCGCAATTCTCAGGACGTCAGCGAAGAGTACTACGACGTCGAAGCCCGCATCCGCAACAAGCGTCAGGAAGAGGCTCGCTTGTTGAAACTGCTCGAAGAGCAGACCGGCACGCTGGAAGACGTGTTGCGGGTCGAACGCGAATTGTCCCGGGTGCGCGAGGAAATCGAACGCCACGAGGGAAGGCTGCGAGTGCTGGCGGACCTAACTTCGTTGACGACCATCACGCTCCGCATCGAGGAAGTGCGCCACTATATGCCCGAGGTGGCAGCGACGTTCGGCGATCGAGTTCGTCGCGCGTTTTCGGAATCCATTTGGAACATGCGCACCGCCGGCGAATCCTTCGTCGTGGCCGTAGTTGGCGCCGCGCCGTGGCTGGCGCTGCTGGCCGTTCCGGTGGTAATCGCGGTCCAGATTTGGCGTCGACGTGTTCGTGCCAGCCGCGGCGCCGGCGGGCTCCTCTAGTGACTCGGGTGAGCCAAGGAACACGACCGTCTGCCTCCTTGCTCAAGCCCACCCCCAGCTTGAAAACATCGCCTCCGTAACCTATAAGACAGGACTCAAGCCGCTGCGGCCGGCCGGGGGGTGAACATGGGCGAACGCCGATGTGTCCTGCTCGGAGTGGGGCCGCAATTCGTTGCCCGAATGGCGGAATTGGCAGACGCGCTAGATTCAGGTTCTAGTGGCCGCAAGGTCGTGGAGGTTCGAGTCCTCTTTCGGGCACTCAACAAGCTTGCAGTACATCGCAAGATGTCGCAAACCCCGGCAAAACCGGGGTTTTTTGCTGCGCGGGAGGTGGCGATCGGCGATTCACTCGTCGGGACTTCAGGCGAGCTAACGTCCGCAGGGCAATCGCTGCACAATGTGTTACTCGTCGGCATTGCAGACGATGCCTGCGGGATCCGATTCGTGTTCCGTGTGCCTTGGAAACTCGTTTTGAGGCGTGTTTAATGGAGTTGGTCGAATCTACATGTCTCGATTTTCCCAAACCTGAGATAGGCCATTCCTCGCCGCCATGAGTCCTGACCGCGGCGAACTTGAAGCCTGGGATCGCCGCCACGTCTGGCACGCCTTTACCCAGATGGCGGAATACGAGCCGCTGCTGATCGAGCGCGGCGAAGGTTGCACGCTGTACGATATCGACGGCCGCGCCTATCTCGATGGCGTCAGCAGCCTGTGGTGCAATCTGCATGGGCATCGTCATCCGAAGCTTGATGCGGCGATCACGCAGCAACTCGGCAAGATCGCGCATACCACGTCGCTGGGCACGTCGAACTCGACGACGATCGAACTCGCGCGACGGCTCACCGAGTTAGCGCCGGCTGGGCTCGCGCACGTCTTCTTCTCCGACAACGGCGCCACGGCGGTGGAAGTCGCACTGAAGATGGCGTTTCAGTATTGGCGGCAATGTTCTGAACCGCGGCCGGAAAAGAATCTCTACGTGGCGCTCGGCGACGCCTATCACGGCGACACGCTAGGCAGCGTGAGCGTCGGCGGTGTGGCGCGATTCCATCAGATGTTCGCACCGCTGCTGTTCGATGTGCGGCGCGTCGCCGCGCCGAACCCGTACCGTCCGCCAACTGGCGTGACGTCGGACTCGCTCTGCGCACACGCCCTGGCGGAGTTGGAGAAATTGCTGGAGCGAGAACACGAGCACATCGCGGCGCTGGTGATCGAACCGCTCGTGCAATGCGCCGCGGGAATGATCATGCATCCGCCGGGCTACTTGCGTGGCGTGCGCGCGCTGACGGCGCAGTACGACGTGCTGCTTATCGCCGATGAAGTCGCGGTCGGCTTTGGGCGGACCGGCAAGATGTTCGCTTGCGAGCATGAAGACGTGTCGCCCGATTTTCTCTGCCTCGCCAAAGGTCTCACCGCCGGCTACATGCCCGCCGCGGCCACACTGACCACTGACCGCGTTTGGAACGCCTTTCTCGGCGACCATGCATCCGGGCGACAGTTCTTTCACGGCCATACCTACGGCGGCAACCCGCTGGCCTGCGCCGTGGCGCTGGCCTCGCTCGACATCTTCGAGGAAGAACAAACCCTCGCCAGGCTACCGGAAAAAATTACCCACCTGGCTGACCGTCTCGGCCCGCTCGGCGAACATGAAAATGTCGGCGACATCCGGCAACGCGGCCTGATCGCCGGCATCGAACTGGTAGCCGACCGGAAGTCGAAGACGCCCTACCAGGCCGCGGAGCGTCGCGGCTGGCGGATTTGCCAACGGGCCAGGGAACGCGGCGTCCTGCTCCGCCCGCTTGGCGACGTCCTGGTGGTGATGCCGCCGCTTTCGGTTAGCCTCGACGAGATTGACCGGATTGTGGATGCCATCGAGATCTGAGGCCGCAGTCGCGCAAGGCAACGCCCTTCGTCCCCTGATAGAATTGGGGATATGGGCGATAACCCTTACAAGTCGCCGCTGACAGCCGTCGGGGTTCGTCGTCCTTGGACGCATCGCGCGACGCGATATCTCGTCTTCGGTTTGGCAATGATGGCGTATGGCGCAACAGTGGATTGGGCAGCTTGGCTGTGGCTAACCGCCGTTGATTTCAAATGGGACTGGGGCGATTTCTGCTTTGCCATCTTCGGAGTGGCATTCATCCTTGGCGGCCTCCGAATGGTGTTGGCATCTTTCCAGGTATAGAGTTTCACCTCAGCACGCGGGCAAACTGCACCATTTCGCCGTTTTTACTCGCGTTGACCCAGTTTTGCCGTTCCCGGATAATGGGGGATGGACGATACCCCAGATTGACATGCATATGGCGATTGCTGAATCCACCGAGCTGGATACCTACTGCCTGAACCTGGCCCGGCGGGCGAAGGAGGCGGCTGCGCAGTTGGTGAGCCTGTCCGGCGAGCGGAAAAACCGCTGGCTGCGGGATTCCGCGGCCCTGCTTCGCGAGCGGACCGATCGCCTCGTCGCCGCGAACGCGCTCGATCTCCAGGCCGCCCCGGGCTTCGGCCTGACCGACGCCCAAATCGACCGGCTGCGGTTGACCCCCAAGGGGATCGCCGCGATTGCCACGGCATTGGAGGAAATCGCCGCCCTGCCGGAGCCGATCGGCGAGGTGATGGAATCGACCGTCCGCCCCAATGGGCTGGATGTCCAGAAAGTGCGCGTACCGCTCGGCGTGGTGCTGTTCATCTACGAGTCCCGGCCCAACGTCACCGCCGATGCCGCGGCGCTCTGCGTAAAAAGCGGAAACGCCGTGATTCTGCGTGGCGGCAAAGAGGCGGCGCATTCCAGTCGCGCGGTCGTCGAGACGCTCCACGAAACGGCGTCGCGCCATGGCATCCCGGCCGACGCGGTGCAGTTGGTGGCGACGTCCGATCGCGCCGCGGTGGGGCATCTCTTGAAGCTGAATCAATACATCGACCTGGCGATTCCGCGCGGCGGCGAGGGACTGATCCGCCGCGTCGCCGCCGAGGCGACGATGCCGGTCATCAAACATTACGCCGGCAATTGCCACGTCTATGTCGATCGCTCGGCGAAGCTCGATAGCGCGGTCGAAATCACCGTCAACGCCAAGTGCCATCGCCTAGGCGTCTGCAACGCGGCCGAGTCATTGCTCATCCACGCCGACGTGGCAGCGGAGTATCTGCCGGCGATCGGCGCGGCGCTCCAAGCCCGCGGGATCGAGATTCGCGGCGACGAGCGCACTTGCGAACTGGTGCCCGGCGGCAAGGAAGCGACCGACGAAGACTACTTTACCGAATACCTGGCGCCGGTCATCTCGGCGAAGGTGGTCGGTTCGTTGGACGAAGCGATTCGACATATCAATCATTACAGCTCGCAGCACACGGAAGCGATCGTCACCAACGACCTCGACGCCGCGCGCGAGTTTGCCCGCCGCATCGACAGTTCGGCGGTGATGATCAACGCCAGCACGCGGTTCAACGACGGCGGCGAATTCGGTCTCGGCGCGGAAATCGGGATCAGCACCGACAAGTTCCACGCCCGAGGCCCCTGCGGCCTGAAAGAACTGACCAGCTACAAGTACGTCGTGTACGGAAACGGACAAGTGCGGGAGTAAGGAGACCAAGAATGATGAATGATGAATGATGAACGATGAATTGAGGAGTTTTGCTTTCCTCCCATTCATCATTCATCATTCGTCATTCATCATTCCCCAGCCATGAGCGGCGAAGTACTTAGCCAGACCGAAGTCGAAAGCTTACTCAGCGCCATGGACGGCGGCACGCGGAGCCAGACGGCCGCGTCCGCGGGCGCGAAAGCGGCGGCCGCCATGAGCGGCGGCGCGGGGCGCGCGCGGGAAAAAGTCACGCTCTACGACTTCAAACGCCCGGAACGCGTCGGCAAAGAGCAGATGCGGGCGCTGCAGACCTTGCACGAAGGGTTCAGCCGCAACTTCGGCGCGGCGCTGTCGAGCTTGCTCCGCTCGATCGTGGAAGTGCAACTCACCAGCGTCGACCAATTGACGTACAGCGAGTTCCTGTTCAGCCTGGAAAACCCGACCTGCTTCAATCTGCTGAAGGCCGATCCGCTCGAAGGGAATCTGATCCTCGACATCAACCCTTCGATTCTGTTCCCGATCATCGATCGCCTGCTCGGCGGCGGCCGCGAGACCGGCGCGTCGCAGCGCCGTCCGCTGACCGAGATTGAACTGCGATTGGTCGGGCGGATCACGTCGCACTTCTTGCAGCAGATGAAGGCCGCGTGGGAAAACGTGGTTTCGCTGGATCTCGAAGTGCTGCGCGTCGAAAGCAATCCGCAGCTGGTGCAAATCGTCCCGCCGAACGAAGTGGTCGTCGTCGTGAGCTTCGAGGTGACCCTCGGCGAAGTCCGCGGGATGGTGAACCTTTGCATTCCGTTCAACGCCATCGAACGCATCGGCGGCAAGCTCTCGGCCAACACCTGGACCAGCTACGGTCGCAAGGACGTCGATCCCGAGCTGCTCAATCAGATCACACAGAACCTGCACGGCTCCGAGGTGGAAGTCGTGGTCGATCTCGCGGAAACGCGAATCACCACGCGGGAACTGATCGGACTGCGCGTCGGCGATGTCATCAAGACCGAGAAGGACGTCCATGCCCCGCTGAACGTGTCGATCCAGGGGGTGGAAAAATTCCACGCCAAAGTCGGCCAGGTGAAAGGTCAGAAAGCGATCCGCATCGAGACCGTCGTGGCGAGCAACCCGCACACGAAACGGGCGTCGTAATCGACGCGTTACTTGCTTTCCCAGCGAATCGTGCCCGCGAGCACGGCCTCCAGGAACGTGCGGTTGCTGTCGAGTAGCTCGGGTAGCGCCGCCATCTCTTCTGGGCTGCACCAGAAGGCCGCCTCGACCTCGGCCGGGTCCGGCTTCAACGGCTGATTGGCTTCCGCCAGTTGGGCCGACCACCAGGCTAGATGCACCCCGCGCGGCGAGATGCTTTTCCACAGCGGTTCTTGGGGCAGCACGTGGCCGCCGAGTTCCTCACGGAACTCACGGATCACCGCTTCTTCCTCGCTCTCGCCGGCTTCGATGTGCCCGCCGGGAAAGCAGTGCTTGCGCGGGGCGACGACAAACTCCGATCGGCGGATGACCAGGAATCGCTCCGACTCGCGGACGACGATAACGACTCCGCGCCGGGGCGGTGCGGCGGTAGGTGGATCGGCAGCGGCAGGCGTGTCTTGTTGCATAGAGGCTATCCTATCGAGCCACCGCCCCAGGCGTCAGCGGCGGTGTCCAGCGCCCTGCCGCGGCGTAACTACTGGCTCTGACAAGGACTTCCGCGTCGCCCCGGTCGAAAACCGTGAAGCAATAAGCTAGAATGCCGCAGTAGCTTGGGCGTCCGTGGAGGGCAGGCAAAGACCGTTTTTAGGCGGGGCCGGCGGTAGTTTGCCGGCGACAAAACACGATAGCGCGACGCCCATCATCCAAGTTGAACGCCAGCCACATGGGCCAAAGCCTGGGCTGGTAAGCGCTCTGCGGCTGCCAGGCCGCCGGAACTGCGCTGGGGGACCGAAAGGAAGACGATGGAGAATCAACGCCCGGAAAACTCAACGCGCCCGCCGGCCGACGGCCCGCGGATGCCGTCCATGCTGGCGCGCGCGATCCCGTTTTTGCTGATCAGCGTGATCCTGGGCGCGTTGCTGTTTACGCAGTTCAGTGCGCGCAACGAAATCGACTACTCCTTCTTCTGGAAGCAACTGGAAGACGGCAACATCGCCGAGCTACAGATTCGCGGCAACGTACTGGTCGGCAAATTCAAGGTGCCGCCGCCGAATCCGAATCCGGAAAAGTCGACCAAAATCGGCGAAGCGCCGGCGGTGCTGCCAGAAACCTTTGAAGTCACCACATACATCACGGCGCTGGAGGTGCTGGAGAAGAAGCTGAACGAGAAAGGCGTGCCGTACCGGTACGTGACGCCGACGAACGATAATACGACGTTCATGTTGTTCTCCATCGCGCTGACGATCCTCCTCGTCGGCGGCTTCTGGTTTCTGCTCCGCAAAACGCGCGACCAGATCGTGGGGGGCGGGATTCTGTCGGGCTTTTCCAAGAGCCCCGCGCGGCGCTATGAAGAAGGCAAGCAGCGCATCACCTTTGACGACGTCGCCGGCCTGGAGGGCGTCAAGAACGACCTGCAGGAACTGGTCGAGTTTCTGAAAAACCCGCAGAAGTTCCAACGGCTTGGGGCGCGCATTCCCAAGGGGACGCTCTTGATGGGCCCGCCGGGCACCGGCAAGACATTGCTCGCCAAAGCCGTCGCCGGCGAGGCGGGCGTGCCGTTCTTCGCCATCAACGGTTCGGAGTTTATCCAAATGTTCGTGGGCGTCGGCGCCAGCCGGGTCCGCGATATGTTCAAGACCGCCAAAGACGCCGCACCGTGCATCCTTTTTATTGACGAAATCGACGCCGTGGGCCGTGTCCGCGGCGCCGGCCTCGGCGGCGGGCATGACGAGCGCGAGCAAACGCTCAACCAAATCCTCAGCGAGATGGACGGCTTCACGCCGACTGAAACGGTAATCGTGGTTGCGGCCACCAATCGCCCGGACGTGCTGGATCCCGCGCTGCTGCGTCCAGGCCGGTTCGATCGCCACATCACGGTCGATCGCCCCACGCTTAAAGGGCGGATCGCCCTGTTCAAGGTTCACTCGCGCGAAGTGCCGCTGGCGGACGACGTCGATCTCCAACGCTTGGGCGCCGGCACGGTTGGCATGACGGGGGCCGATATTCGCAATCTCGTCAACGAGGCCGCGCTCTGGGCCACGCGGCAAGAAAAGGCCCACGTCGAGATGGAGGATTTCGAGTACGCCCGCGACAAAGTCATGATGGGCTCGACGCGCGAGGACATCCTGTCCGGCAAAGAAAAGCTGATGACTGCCTATCACGAGGCGGGGCACGCGCTGCTGGCCTGGATCATTCCCGGAGCGGATCGCGTACACAAAGTCACGGTCGTGCCGCGCGGGCGGGCGCTCGGCGTAACGCAATTGCTGCCCGAAGAAGACCGGTACAACATCGGCGAACGCGAACTACACGCGCGCTTGTCCTTCATGATGGGCGGCCGCGCTGCGGAGAAGCTCGTGTTTGACGAATACAGCGCCGGCGCGGAAGACGACCTCAAGCGGGCCACGCAGATGGCCCGGCGGATGGTCACGCACTGGGGCATGAGCGAACGCCTCGGCCCCGTGGCTTACCGTTCCAGCGAAGAAAACCCGTTCCTCGGCAAGGAATTCCACGAGCAACGAGAATTCAGCGAGCAAACCGCGCACACGATCGACGAAGAAGTCGCCCGCTTCCTGCACCAGGCCGCCGATCGCGCGAAGAGCGTATTGGAAGAACACCGCGACAAGCTCGACCGCATCGCGCTCGAACTAGAACAGCGCGAAATCCTCCTCGACACCGACATCGAAGCCCTGATCGGCCCGCCGCTCCGGCCGGACGCGGATGAAAAGCACGGGGCCCATGTGAACGGCGCGCTGGCGGCGGCGAAGCAGCGCGGAGATGCGACCTAATTCAATTCGGCGTTGCTTCCGGAAAGACCGCGTCGACGTCTCGTGCTCCATGCACGATGCGGGCAACTTCAATTCCATTCACCTGCGGCAAAAAGTAAGCGACGTAGTTTCCCACCAGAGAGAATCGTTTGAGCCCAGCGACTCTGTGGTCCCAAGATTCTCCCAGCAACGGATTCTCGGCTAATCGCTTCAGCGATAGCTCGATGCGGCGAACAAGCGTCGCCGCGGCCGCACGGTTTCTTTCTGCTATATAGCGCCATATCTCGTCGAGATCCGCTTCCGCGGCGCGCGCAAAGCGAACCTCACTCATGGTCTTCTGACTCCCCAGCTAGGATCTTAGCGCGAATACGTGCAAACTTTTCGGACAGCGCCGTCGAGTCATATGTAGTGGCTTCGCCGCGGGCGAGTTGATCGACGCCTATCTGAATCTTGGCGTCCAGCTCATCGCGCAAGTTGAGGGCTTTTAATGCATCGAGCAGCACTTCGTTCTCCGAGGCGTATTGCCCGGCGACCATTTTTTGCTCGATCAAACGTTGGACTTCGTCCGAGCAGCTGATTGTTAACGACGCCATGTTGGACCTCGAATTGGCAAAATGACCCTCCTTTAGGCTACGCGTTCCGCCGCGTCTCGTCAAATTCCCGTTGCTGCTTTTGGTTCTGGGCAAAGTGCAGGTGTCGGATCTGCTGTATCGCCACAACTGGTGCCTTAGCAAGGACTTGCAGGATTCCCGCCTGAAGAACATGACGTGTGAACCTCGCCCCACGGCCCCTTGTCCGCAGGGCGTTGCCCAAGTTATCATGCTCGATTCTTTCGTTGCCGCTGGAGTGCTTGCGTGAAGCGTCATGTCCTTTCCGCCGTCGTCCAAAATGTGCCGGGCGTGCTGGCGCATGTGTCCGGGATGCTGGCCTCGCGCGGGTATAACATCCAGAGCCTGGCCGTCGGCGAAACGGAGGACGCCAACCTCTCGCGGATGACCTTTGTGGTCAAAGCCAGCGACGAGCAATTGGAGCAGGTCCGCAAGCAGCTCGAGAAAATCGTCACCGTCGTTCACGTAGACGACATCAGTTCGCAGGACTACGTCGAGCGCGACCTGATGCTGCTCAAGGTCAAAGCCCCGGCCGGGGGCGGCCGCAGCGAAGTCCGGGAATTGGCCGGAATCTTCCGCGGCCGCATCGTTGACGTCGGCCAGGAAGCCGTAATGGTCGAAATCTCCGGCCAGGAACGCAAGATCGAAGCCTTCATCGACCTGATGCGCCCGTTCGGCATCCTGGAAGTGGTCCGCACCGGCCGCATCGCCATGGTCCGCAGCCGCGAAGCCAACGGAGATGTGGAATAGTTCGTTCGATGACCGCCCGTCGAATGGAATCCTAATGGCCAAATGTCGAAACGTCTTACTCCCATGAGACATTCGTCATTCGAGCTTCGTCATTCATTCGACATTCGGATTTAGACCTTCGACATTCATTTCAGCAAAGTCTCAGTCAGCCATAAACCGGAATCACGCATGCCCGCCACGATCTACTACGACAAAGACGCCGATCTCGCCGTGCTCAAAGGGAAGACCATTTCCATCGTCGGATATGGTTCCCAAGGGCACGCCCATGCTCAAAACCTGCGTGACAGCGGTTTGACCGTCGTCGTCGGGCAGCGCCCCGGCGGGCCGAACTACGATCTCGCGGTGAGCCACGGCTTCAAGCCGGTCTCTGCCGAGGAAGCGACCGAGAAGGGGGACCTGATCAACATCCTCGTCCCCGACGAGCTGCAAGGCGATCTGTACCGCAACTCCATCCGCCCCAAGCTCAAGCCGGGCAAGGTGCTGATGTGCTCGCACGGCTTCAACATTCACTTCGGCCAGGTGGAACCGCCCCCAGGCGTCGACGCCTTGCTGGTCGCGCCGAAAGGCCCCGGCCATCTGGTGCGAAGCGAATTCGAAAAGGGAGGCGGCGTCCCGTGTTTGATTGCCCTCAGCCCCGGCGCGAGCGATGAAACCCGCCGCATGGGCCTAGCCTACGCCAAGGGCATCGGCGGCACGCGCGGCGGCGTGATCGAAACCAGCTTCGCCGAGGAAACCGAGACCGACCTGTTCGGCGAGCAGGTTGTCCTCTGCGGCGGCGTCAGCGCCTTGGTGAAGGCCGGCTACGAAACGCTGGTCGAAGCCGGCTACCAGCCCGAAATGGCCTACTTCGAGTGCATGCACGAATTGAAGTTGATTGTCGACCTGTTCTACCAGGGCGGCCTCAACTATATGCGTTATAGCGTCTCGAACACGGCCGAATACGGCGACTACACCCGCGGCCCGCGGATCATCACCGACCAGACCAAGGCGGAGATGAAGAAGATTCTCAAGGAAATCCAGAACGGCGAATTCGCCCGCGACTGGATGCTGGAAAACAAAGCCAACGCCCCGTCCTTCAAGGCTACGCGCCGCCGCGAACGCGAACATCCGATCGAAGTGGTCGGTAAGCAGTTGCGCCGGCTGATGACTTGGATCAAGTCGAAGGAAGTGTAGGGCGGAGTTTGAAGTTTTCAGTGTTCAGTTTTCAGTGGGTTTGAAACCTTCGGTCATTCATCACTCCGCACTCATCACTTCCGCTATGACCCTCATTCCTACGACTCGCGAGGAGATCAACGAGCTTCAGCCCGGCGATCGGGTCGAGGTGACGCATGTCGTCAAGGTGGGAATGAAGAGTTGGGAGACGCAGACCGTCGGCACAGTGGAGCGCTTCGAGCGGCGCCGTCATGGGCTGCATTACCGCCGCAATCTGGACGACAAGGTCTACAGCGACTTGATTGTCCTCAAGCTCACCGATGGCTCGCTGACCACCGTGACGCTCGATGAGTATTCGTCGTTACGGAAGCTTTCGTAACGCTCGTAGTAAGTCCGATCGCGTACAATGGAGTCGTGTGCGATAAAACTGCGCGCGCTTCTGAGGTGCGTCGATGATCGTCGTTCAGAACCCCTACGCATCGCCGTTGACGACGGGCGAAAAGCCCGCGTCATCGGATTCCGGCGAGGTCTTCTTCGCCTGGGAGCGGCTTCGAGTTGTCTATAACGGCGTCCTTGTCTCGCTGACGTTGCTGTGCGGGTTTGGCAGTCTCGCGGATCCCAAATTCTGGTCCACAGCGGTATTTGGGGCCATTCTGACCAACGTCTGCTTCTGCGTGGGGCCGGTGCTGGAAGGCTACGCCACGTGGTTCGCAGGCCGGCGAGTGCCATGGGTGAGGTGGGGCCTGTTACTCCTGGGGCAACTGTTTGCGGCGGGGCTGGCTTGCACTGTGATCTTGAACGCCTTTCCGAATAACTGGACAGTTTTTGGCCTTTGACCCATGTCGGCGAACTCGACCAATCTATTCACCGCGCACGAGCGTTCGTTTGAGACGAACCGCTTCGTCTATCCAGTGGTCAGCCGGCGGTCGCGCGGGGTGTCGATTGGCGTCAATTTGAATCCGGACAAGATCTGCAATTTCGATTGCATCTATTGCCAGGTGGATCGCGTCGAGAAGAGCGAGACCCGGTTTGTCGAGATGCCCGGCCTGCTGCGCGAGCTGGATGAAATGCTCGGGCTGGTCGCCAGCGGCGAGTTGTTCCAGACAGCGAAGTTTCGTGACACGCCGGAGCCTTTACAGAGACTGAACGACATCGCCTTCTCCGGCGACGGGGAACCGACGACCTATCGCAATTTTGACGAGATCATCGCCGCTTGCGCTGAACTGAAACGCAAGCACGGCCTCGTCGGCGTGAAGATGGTGTTGATTACCAACGCCAGCATGTTTCATCGCCCAGCGGTGCAACGCGGCTTGGACCTGCTGGACGCCAACCAGGGCGAAATCTGGGCCAAGCTCGACGCTGGCACCGCGGAGTATTATCACCTGATCGATCGGACAACGATTCCGTTTCAGCAAGTGCTCGATAACATCGCCACCGCGGCCCGTGTGCGGCCAATTGTGATTCAATCGCTGTTCATGCGCGTGAACGATTTACCGCCGAGCGAGGCCGAGATCGATGCGTATTGCGCGCGTTTGAACGAGTTCAAGATTGCCGGCGGCGAAATCAAGTTGGTGCAGGTCTACACGATTGCGCGCCGCCCGACGGAGAGTTATGTGACGCCGCTGGCGAATGAAGAAGTCGATGTGATTGCCGGCAAGGTGCGCGCAATGACCGGACTGACGGCAGAGTGTTTTTACGGCGTGGCGCAATAGCGCCCAACCCGGAAAATTCCACCGGCAACACAAGACGAGCCCCAGCGGGGCGTCAGTAAATAGCCAGCGGTGCAAACCGCTCAAGAGTTCCTCCGTGCGATACTGACTGTGGAGGTATTGGATGATCGCCGATTGGATCATTGACGACAATTTGCGAGAGTTTTTGGAAGTCCTAGGCTGGATTTCACAGTACGATTTTTCGCCGGACGAGATCGACATCATCGCTTTTGGCGTTGCCCAATCCGACGGGGATCGCGATCGATGGTATGGTTGGGAGTTTGGCCAATAGTCCGTTGAGCTTGCCATCGACCATGGATCTGGTGTC
>JALHLM010000058.1:0-11428 GCA_022844585.1 Pirellulales bacterium
CGATTCAATTCCCCACGGGGCGCTCACGCTTCCGGCTCTATGGAGAGACTTTTCTTATTTCTTCTTCACTTGCACCGGCAACTGATCGATCTTGGCCGCGAGAATAAAATCATTCTCGGACAACCCGCCGATGGCGTGGGTCCAGATTTCGATCCAGACGTTGCGATAGCCTTCCAGGTGCAGGTCCGGATGATGCCCTTCGTCTTCCGCCAGCGCCGCCACGCGTTGGAAGAAACCGATTCCTTCCATGAAATTCTTCACCAGCCAATCCTTGCGAATGCGCTGGGCATCGTGCGTGAGACTCCAGCCCGGCAGGTTTTCGAGAAGCCCGTCGGCCTGCTTCGTCCCGACCGGCGGCACGCCCCCTTCACAGGGGACGCAGCTTTTGGAGGTGAGCTGCTCTGCGGATGGAGATGTCATGGGGGCCTCCTGGTGCAAATGATGAATGCAGAATGTTGAATGATGAATTCGATGCTGCATTCATCACTCACCATTTCCTACCAAATATCCGCCGCCGCCACGCGTTCCGCCGCCTTTGCTTCGCCGTCGCGCGGGCGACACTCCAGTCCGACGTAGCCGGTGTAGCCAAGTTCCTTCGCCTGGCGCAGCACGCGGTTGTAATGCACTTCGCCGGTGCCAGGCTCGTGGCGGCCGGGGTTGTCGGCCACTTGCAGGTAACCGACCTGGTCGAAGCCGTCCTTCAATCGCCCGCAGAGATCCCCCTCGCTGATCTGCATGTGATAGAGGTCCCAGTTGATCTTCACGTGCGTTGAATTGACGGCGCGGCAAATGCGAACCGGCTTTTCGCTGCCGTACAGGCAATGCCCCTTGTGGTCGACGCGGATGTTCATCGGTTCGAGGATTAGCGTGATGTCGTTCTTCTCCGCGATCGGCGCTGCCATTTTGAGCGCGGTGATGATGTTCTCGTGCATTTGCTCTTGCGACATGCTCGGCTGATCGTTGCCGCCCACAACGGTCATGAGTTTGCAATCGAGCTGCTTGGCCACCTCGCAACCCTTGTCGACCGCTTCGACGAACGCCTGGTGATTCTTCGGATCGTTCATGCCCGGCTCGAAGCCCCAGGCCGTGAATTGGGCGATGGCCAGGTTCAACTCTTTGGAGAGTTCAGCCACGGCCTTCAGATCCTTGTTGTCCCAGGGCCAGAACTCGACGGCCGGAAAGCCCAGCTTCGCCGAGGCGCGTAGGCGATCCAGGAACGGCAGGTCGGTGAACCACATCTCGACGTTCACGGCGAACTTGGTGTTCGGCGTCTGCCCCGGCAATTTGCCGGCGGCCGCGGCCGACGACGTCCGTTCGCCCAACGACACTGCCCCGGCCGCGGCGGCTGAAGCTCCCAGGAACAAACGACGTGATACAGGGGTCATGGCTGGCGATCTCCGTGGGCGGTTGATGTGCGCGATTCAGTTGTTTCCGGCCCGATTATAGTCCTGGCGAACTGCCACGGGACAGGGTCGCCGGGACGGTCCGCTCGAATTTGGCGGGACGGGCGGCGGTGCGGTGCTAGCACTTTCGACGATGTCGCAAACCCAGGGAAGGCCACCGATGTCGTTGGCGGTGGTGACACTTACGAGGGCCATCGCTGGGCTTTTTTCAAAGTTGTCGCGGATCGCCAATCGCTATTGCTCCCGCTGGGGCCCTGCTTCTATCATCCGCCGCTCGATGGGCCGCGTGCCGGGCTTTGCGCTCGGCTTGCGCGCTCCGGGTGAGCCGAAACGATTCCAGCCCACGTTGATCTTGCTCCATGCCTCGCGATTGCCAGTTGGTGTTTACGAACGGTTGCTTCGATCTCTTGCACCCGGGCCATGTCGATCTGTTGCAGCGCGCGCGGGCGTTGGGAGATCGGCTGATCGTAGGTTTGAATAGCGACGAGTCGGTGCGCGAGCTCAAGGGCCCGACGCGGCCGATCTGGAACGAGCAGGAACGGGCCGCCATGTTGCTGGCGCTGCGCTGCGTCGATCAGGTGGTGATCTTCAACGAACGGGCGCCGGCGCGGCTGATCGAGGATTTACGCCCCGACGTGCTGGTCAAAGGGGGCGATTGGCCGGTCGATCGCATCGTCGGAGCGAAGACCGTGTTGAAATACGGCGGACAGGTGCATTCGCTACCGCTGCTGAGCGGCTATTCGACGTCGTCCCTGATCGCCCGGCTGCAAGAACTGCAAGAAGGTTCGGCATGGCGCCGCGCATCCTGATTGTGAAGCTCAGTTCGCTGGGAGACGTGCTCCACACGTTGCCCGCAGCCAGGATGTTGCGCGAAGCCTTTCCCGACGCTCACCTCGGCTGGGCCGTGGAAAGCGCGCACTCCGGCTTGCTGGCCGGGCAGCCGTGTCTGAACGCATCGTACGTGTGGAATCGCGGCGCGGCGCGTGGCTTCCGACAATTCATCGGCGAACTCCGCGCCGGCCGCTGGGACGTGGCGATCGATTTTCAAGGGTTACTGCGAAGCGCGTTGATCTCTCGGTTGAGCGGAGCTCGCCAGGTGTTTGGCCACGCGCCGACGAAAGAACACGCACACTGGCTTTATCATCGGCGCGTTCCGCTGGCGACCATGGAACGCCACGCGGTGGAACGCTCGCTGGATCTCGCGGCCGCCGTCGTTGAACGGCTCGGCGGAATGCAGCCGACGCGCGGGACGTCGCGCGCTGAGTTTCAGCTCTACCCAAGCAGCGCCGATCAGCAAGCCGTCGACGCCTGGTGGAACGCGCAAGCCATTCGGGAAGGCGAACGACTGGTGTTGCTTAATCCGCATTGCCGGAAGGACGCCAATCGCTGGCCCGTTGAGCGATTTACGTCGCTGGCGCGAAACCTGATGAAGCAGCCTGGCGTGCGGGTGGCGCTCGTGGGGGGAGCGATCGCGCGGGACGTCTGCGACGCCATCGCGACGCCGCTGGGAGATCACATCGCGCGGGCGGATGGCGCGTTGGGATTGCTCGCCTCAGCCGAGCTGATTCGCCGCGCCGACGCGTTTGTCACTGGCGATACCGGTCCGATGCACATCGCCGCGGCGGTCGGCACGCCGATCGTGGCGCTATTCGGACCGGCGAATCCCTTGCGCACGGGGCCGTACACCGATCGCGCCAACGTGATCTACAAGAAATTGAGCTGCTCGCCGTGCTATGCGCGCGACCGTTGCCCGCTGGGGCACGCCGTGCCGGCCTGCATGGCGGAAATTAGCGTCGCGGAAGTTCACGCGGCCGTGATGGCGGCGCTGGCGGACGTGGCTACAAGTCCACGCGGCTTGCTGCGGAGGTCCGCATGAATGCGCGGCATACCTCGACGGCGTCGTCGCACGTCGTCCATCACTCCCATGCTGCACCGCCGAGCGCTGCGCCGGTTTCGGCTCGTCGCCGGTGGCGTCGCACGGTTGTTTCCTCGGCCATTGTCGCGGCAATCGTCTATCAAGGCTCGCTGCGTCGGCCCACCGGGCCGGACGCCGGCATCAGGTTTCATGTTCCGGCAGTAGCAGCCCAAGACAGCGACGACACGTTGCGCGTCGGCACGTTCAACATACATGGCGGGAAGGGCGTTGATGGAGTGCGGGATTTGACGCGCATCGCGAAAACTTTGCGTGGGCTGGATTTCGCAGGACTTAACGAAGTTCACGGCGCCGCACCTTTCCGGGACGACGACCAGGCGGCCGCGCTCGGCCAGCAACTCGGCATGCCCTGGCTTTACGCCCCCACTGAGCAACGTTGGTGGTGCGATCCATTCGGCAATGGCGCATTGAGCAACCTGCCGGTGACGAGTTGGCAACGCATTCCGCTGGCCCGCACGCACGGCAAGAGCTATCGCAACGCCGTGCTGGTCCGCGCGGAGCATCAGGGCAAGCCAGTCAACATCGTGGTCACCCATCTCGATCGAAGCGACGACCGCGAACGCGCGGAGCAGTTGCGGACGGTCGGCGAATTGTTTCTCGCGCTGGAATCCCCGGCGATTTTGCTGGGCGACTTGAATACGGACGACACGGAACCAGCGCTGCGTAAGTTGCTCGACGCACCGGGCGTGCATGATCCGTTGCGCGATCGGCTAGGCGACGCCGCGCCGCGGCGGATCGATTGGATTTTGGTGCGCGGCTTGGAAACCATCGACGCTGGCATCGTCAACCGCGGCGACTCGGATCATCCTCATGTCTGGGCGGAACTGGCCTGGCCGGAGGAATAGCGTGATGGCGGCGCATTCTTCTTGGCGGCCCATCCTGGCGCTCGTCCTCGTGTCGACCGCGGTGCAAGCCGTGATCGTCTCGCGCGCCGCGGCGCCGGCGCTCGACGCCTTGCGCAGCGTGGCGGCCGCAGAGGCCTTTTTGCGATCGCCGACCTGGGCCACGTTGGCTGACGAACCAGAAGCGCCGCTCTTTCCGGTTTGCCTGGCGGCGGTTCATCAAGTGCGTGGGGCTATCGCCGCGCAATGCGGCTGGCCGACGCCGAATTGGGGGCTCTCGTTGCAACTCATGTCGAGTTGGCCGCTCGTCGTCTGGGTGATCCCGATCTATTCTCTTTCGCGTCGATGTTTCGGCCCTCGCGGCGCCTGGCACACAGGATTGCTGGTTTGCGTGCTTCCCGCCGCGGCTCGGCTCGGCGGCGAAGGGTTGCCTGACTCGCTGTATTTGTTGCTGTTCACCTCGGCGCTCGCGGTTCTTGCTGCTGGCTTCCAGCCGCGCAGTGAATTTTCGCCGCGCGAGCCACGTGGCCATGAGCTTGTGGGCGGACTGTTGTTGGGCCTGGCGATGCTGGTGCGCGTGGAAGCCGTATTGCTCCTCGTCGCGGTCGCCATTGGATACGTCGCGACATTGGGACACGGTCGCCTGCGGGATTGCATCGTCCGACTCGCGTGGACGTGCGCCCGCATGGGCCTCGTACTCGGCCCTTGGTTGTTGGCCTGCGATGCTCGCACGCCGTCGGAGATCGTGGCGCGAATTTGCTCGCGCGGTCCGGCCCGGGATAGCTGGGTGTTCAATCAGTCGATCGGCGAAGCGCAACTCGCCAACGGCGATTCCTTGGACACTGCTACGCTGAACTTCGATTCCAAAGAGCCAGGAACATCAACGCGACGTCGAGGTTTCGGCGCGGCACTGATCAATACGTGCGACGAGTTGCTGGTCGCGACCGGATACTTGTTGCTGCCGCTGGCCTGGCTGGGCGCCCGTGGACGTATCTTGTCGCCGCGGCGCCGAAGCTGGAGTCGTTGTGTCGCAATTGGCGTTTTGCTTTGGTTCACGGTGGGATTTGCGAACGCATTGGCGACGGGTTATTTATCGAGCCGGCATCTGTTGCCGGTTGCGGTGTTTCTCCTTCCTGCCGCTGGGTTTGGGATCGCGCGTTACACTAGCCCGACGCGCCATCGAGGGGGAAATGACGCGAAATACGAAGCGAGCCGGTACTCAAATTCGACGTCAACTCCCCCTCGCTTGCGCGTCGGGCTAGTGTGGGCGCGCCGCGGGGTAGCGTTGGCAATCGTGCTCATCTGGGCGGCGTTTTGCTGTTTCCCGTTGCATGGCGACCGGGCGGGACATCGTTTGGCCGGAGATTGGTTGGCCGAGCGGAACGTGCCGCGTGGCCGGATTCTCGATAGCTGGGGTTGGACGGCGATTTATAGCGGCGGGGCGACCTATCGCTATGACGCCGCGCGCGAGGCATTTCGGGACCCGCGGTTGTGCTATGTCGTTGTCGAAGGACGCGATTTGGACAGCAGTAGCCGCCGGGCGGAAACGCTGCGCGGTCTGCTCGACGCCCAGGCCGAATGCGTCGCGCGTTTCGATCCGCCGGGCGGGCAAAGCCCGGTATTGATCTTCCATTGGCGGCCGGTTTTGGCACACAATGGGGCGCAGGGGGCGGTGCGCAAATGACTGCGCGGCCGCCGGTTGGGTGCGCTTCGCCCACGGGGCAATCAAGGACGATTTTTCATGCGCGATCACGTCCGGGCTTTCGTCAATATCGCCGCGGAGAGTTTCGCCGCGCGCGGGCCGGTCTATGAGTTCGGCTCGTACCTGGTCGACGGCGTCGGCGGCATCGGCGATCTGCGCGGCTGCTTCCCCGGCCGGGAATACATCGGCTGCGATATGCGCGAAGGTCCCGGCGTCGATCGGATCGAAGATCTCAGCGAACTGAATCTGCCGGACGGCTCGGCCCGCACCATTGTTTGCGTCGATACGCTGGAGCATGTTTTCGAAGTCCGCCGCGCGGCCGAAGAAATGTTGCGCGTGCTGGCGCCGGGCGGCTTGATCCTGATCGCGGTCCCGCTCGATTTCCGCATTCACGATTACCCGAGCGACTACTGGCGCCTGACGCCGAGTTGCCTGGAACGCATGCTCGCGCCGCTCGATGCCACGTTGGTCGGCTGGCAAGGGGTCGACAGTTTTCCGCACACGGTGTTCGCCATCGGCGCGAAGAGCCCGTTGAGCGTTACGTTCGCGCAAGGCTCGCAGCGCTTCATGGCGGCGTATCAGGCCTGGCTGGGTGAAGCCGCTAAACGGATTCAATTGCGTCGTAGGCTCAAGCGCCGGTTGCTTGCCTGGCTGCGCAGCAAAGGGGAACGCCGCCGCATGGCCTGCGAACACGATGCCCGCTTCGTGCTCCATCTCCAAGTCGACGGCCACGGCCAACATGACTGGCGCCAGGCTGTGAACGAACTCGCCGACCTCGGCTCACGCCTGGACGTCAACACCTAACGACTAGCGCCGACGGGGCGACACGACTTTGAACATGCCACACACCGAACAAGAACAACGCGACGTCTGGATCGACGAGGAGTTCGCGCCCTTGCTGGGCTCGGCCGGCCTCGTAGATTTCGATTCGTTCATGGAAACCGAACGCGGGCGCTGCCTGCGGGCGCTTGAGGATCGCGAAAACTGGCGGCTCGACGTGCCGCACGCCGACGGCCGGGCGTCGGGCATGTATCTGAAAAAACACCACGTGCGTTCCTGGCAATGGTGGCTGCGGGCGCGACTCGGTCGACCCGCGCGGCGCTCGCCGGGACGTGTCGAAGCCCGCAACATCATGCGTTTGGATCGCTCCGGCGTCGCCGCGATGCGTCTGGTCGCGTTCGGCGATCGGCTCCACGCGGATGGGTTGCTCGAATCGTTCGTGCTCACCGAAGAGTTGGTCGGCTTCACGCAACTCGATCATCTGCTGCGCCGCCGGTTTCCGGAGCGGCAAGCCTCGACGAAGCGCGATTCCGTGTTGGCGGGGCTGATCGAGCAGGTCGCCGAAGTGGCCGCGCGATTTCATCGCGCCGGCTTCAATCACCGAGATTTCTATTGCTGCCACTTCTTCATCCGCGAGACTGACCATCGCGCGTTTGAAGTGCGGTTGATCGACCTGCAACGCGTCGAGCGTCGGCGGTGGCTGCGCTGGCGGTGGATCGTCAAGGATCTCGCGCAATTGGCTTACTCCGCGCCCCGTGAGCGGATCGGCCCCACGGCACGGATGGCGTTCATCAAGCGCTATCTCGGCGTCCGCAAGCTGCGGCCGGTCGATAAGCGGTTGATTCGCGCGGTGCTCGCGAAGCAAATCCAAATGGAACAACACCTGGGGCCGCATCCATGAAAATCGGCCTGGTGCTCGATTGGTACGATCCGCGGCGCGGCGGCGTCGAACAGTGGACGCATCAATTCGCCGCGCAGTTGCTCGCCGCGCGGCACGAAGTGCATGTCGTCGCGCGCGGGTTCGCGCTCGGGGCCGCGCCGGCGGGCATGATTTGCCACGAAGTCTCGGCCGGAACATCGCGTCTGGACTTCGCCGCCGCGGCGGAAACTGCGTTGCGACGCTTGGACCTCGACGTCGTTCATGAAACCGGCTGCGGTTGGCATGCCGATGTCTTTCAACCGCACGGCGGGTCGCGCGTGGCGGCCTTCGAGCGCAATCTGGAATTGCTGCCCGCCTGGCAACGGCCGTGGAAGCGGCGCTTCGCACAATGGCTGCCGCGTTATCGCGAGTTCAGCGCGCTCGCCGCGCGGCAATATGCCGCGGATGGCCGACGCTTCCTCGCGCTCTCCGAGATGGTCGCCGAGGATCTGCGCCGCTATCATCAGACGCCGCCCGAATGCATGAAGATCATCTACAATGGCGTCGATACGGCGCGTTTTTCGCCCGCGCGGCGCGAGGAATATCGCTCCACAGTGCGCGAGCGGCTCGGCGTGGAAGACGAAGTGCTGCTGCTGATCGTGGCCCACAACTTTCGCTTGAAAGGCGTGCCGGCGCTGATGATGGCGGCGGCAAAGTTATTGAAGGCTGGGCTACCGGTGCATGTCGCCGTGGCTGGCGGCAAGCGTTCCGGCGGTTACGTGCGCTGGGCGCGATCGTTGGGGATCGCCGAGCGGATCACGTTCCTGGGTTCCATTGACGACGTCGTGCCGTACTATGCGGCGGCGGACATTTACGTGCAACCAACTTTTTATGATCCCTGCAGCCTGGTCGTCCTTGAAGCGCTCTCGGCGGGGCTGCCGGTCGTGACCACGCGTTGGAACGGCGCCGGCGAGTTGATCACGAACAATCTCGAAGGGCATGTGCTCGATCAGCCCGAGGACGTCGAGGCATTGGCATCGACGCTGGTTCCGCTGGTGCTCTCCGAATCGCGCCGCGAAGCGATGGGCCGCGCCGCGCGGCAACTGGCGCTCGCGCATACGCTGGAACGCAACTGCCAGGAGATAATCGGCGTCTACGAAGAAGTCGTCGCCGCTCGCGGGCCCCGCCGACGGCAGGCGGCCTAGAGAACGATTCGGCTAGCCCGATATGGGCGTCAGCGCACCAGAATGCGATTGACCATCGGCACCTGACCCACGGCGGCGCGGACCGCCTCTTGGGCGAGTTGCTTGTGGTAGAACGAGTCGACCGTGCCGGAGATCAGTAGTCCGTCGTCGGTCGCTTCGACTTGCAGGTCGCGCAGCTCGTAAATGGGACTGGCCGTCAACGCGTCTTGAGCCTTGGGCTGGGCGGTTCCGGCGACTTTCGCGGTCTTCGAAGCGTACATGGCGCCTCCCTCCGTGGTGCGACGGTCGCGCTCAGCAGCGCGACCCGACTGAATATTTTTCGGACGGCTTCCCAGGTCGTGGCGCTCCATGCCCCGCGTTTCCACCGTTCCACTCTAGGAATGGCGCTTTCCAACTGTCAAGTGCGCGCCGTTGAAACTTCCGACGGGAAGAGTTGTCTTTACCATGAGGCCACCGGGCGATAGGCTGCGCGACATGGTCTCCAATGGCAGCGAAATTCGTGCGGCGCGACGCGCGGAAGCGCATTCCGCCTTGGAATTACTGCTAGCGGAATGCGCGCCAGCAGACCGAAAATCCATGGCCGCGGCGTTGCTGTCCCAACTGCCAGAGCAGAGCGACAACGGACTCTTCGTCGTCAGCAACCACGGCGCGATCACGGGCGTCGGCCTGGGCCAAGTTCATCGCGGGCGCACTGGCTCCGTGTGGCGCCCGAGATTCGTGGGCGAGTACGTCGATTCCGATGGCGCGGAGCTGGTTTGCAGGTCCGCCGCCTGGCTCGCCGGGCAGGACATCCGCGTGTTGCAATCGCTGCTTTCGCCCAGTGACGCTGCCGCGGCGAACTGGCTGCGACAGTGCGGTTTCGCACACGTCGCCCGACTCGGTTACCTGGTTTGGAGCGACGGCCAGCAAGCTGAGGCTGCTCCGTCCTTGCGCTTCACCGCCGTTTCGACTTCGACGAATGCGGTGTTTGCCGAAGTGATCGAACAGAGTTACTTGGAAACGCTCGACTGTCCCGCGCTGAATGGCGTGCGAACGACGCCGGAAGTGCTGGAGGGCTATCGGGAAATCGGCGCGCATTGGCCCGCGGCGTGGCTGATCGCCTGGCGCGACGACCGGCCCGTCGGCTGTTTGATTCTGGCGGACCACCCCGCCGCGAACCAGTGCGAGCTGGTCTACATGGGGTTGATTCCCGGAGCCCGCGGCCAAGGACTCAGCGGCCAGATCGTCGAGCAAGCAAAACGCCTGGCACGAGAACGTGGGCGCCCAAGAGTGGTGCTGGCCGTCGATCTGCAGAACGCGCCTGCGCTGCGACTTTACGCGCACCAGGGTTTCGAACTCTGGGACGAGCGGGACGTGTTCGTCCGCATCAATGACGCGGCGAACCCGTAGCAACCCGTTCGGACTAGTCCCGCCGCGCCGATGCTTGGTATAACGTTCGGCGGATTCCCCAACACGGCATGGAAGCCTCGGATGTTGCCTTACCTGCTTAACGCAGTTTACCTGGCCTTGCTCGTCCTGGCGTCGCCGTGGCTGGCTTGGAATGCCTGGCAAAAGGGGAAGTATCGCGAAGGCTACGCGGCCAAGTTTTGGGGCGCCGCGCCGAATCGCGATTCAAGTAAGCCCTGCGTCTGGTTGCACGCGGTGAGCGTCGGCGAAGTCAATCTGCTCGCGCCGCTTGTGAAGGAACTGCGCTCGCGGCATCCCGACTGGGACTGTGTGATCTCGACGACGACGCACACCGGCTTTGCCTTGGCTCGCAAGAAATACGCCGAGCACCAGGTGTTCTATTGCCCGCTCGACTTCAGTTGGGCGGTGCGGCGCGCGATGCAGCGCGTGCGGCCGTCGCTGCTCGTGCTGGCCGAATTGGAACTTTGGCCCAATCTGATCCGCGCCGCGCGCGAGCATGGCGCCAAAGTGGCGATCGTCAACGGCCGGCTGAGTGCCCACAGCTTTCGCGGCTACGCGCGCGTGAAGGCCTTCGTGCGGCCAGTGTTGGCACAACTCGACTTGATCGCCGTGCAGAACAAGGAATACGGCGATCGCTTTCTGGCCCTCGGCGCTCCGACCGAGCGCGTCCACATCACCGGGTCCGTAAAATACGACGGCGCGCAAACGAATCGCCACAACCCCGGCACGCAGAAACTCGCCAGACTCGCCGGCATTCACGACGGCGACCTCGTCTGGCTGGCCGGCAGTACGCAGGAGCCGGAAGAGGCGATCGTCCTGGCGGTGTTCCAACGACTGTCCGTCGAATTCCCGCGACTCAAACTGATTCTGGTTCCGCGGCATCCGGATCGGTTCGACGACGTCGCCCGGCTGATTACCGATTCCGGCCTCCGCTGGCGACGCCGCAGTCAGCTGCATCCGCATGGCGAAAACGGTTCGGCCCGCGTGCTGTTGGTCGATGCCGTCGGCGAATTGGGCCACTGGTGGGGGACCGCGTATGTGGCCTTCGTCGGCGGCAGCCTCGGCAAACGCGGAGGGCAAAACATGATCGAACCGGCCGCGTATGGCGCCGCAGTCTGCTTCGGACCGAATACGCGCAACTTCCGCGACATCGTCGAAAACCTGCTGGCCGCCAAAGCCGCGGTCGTCGTCCAAGACGCCGCGGAGCTGGAAGCCTTCGTCCGCCGGGCGCTCACCGACGTGGAATTTGCCACCCGGTTGGGGACCAATGCGCGACGATTTGTGGCCGGGCAATTGG
>JALHLM010000058.1:11438-16873 GCA_022844585.1 Pirellulales bacterium
GCGGACTGTCGACCTATTGACCGCCTTCGTTCCGAGCGCCGTGCTACCGGCGGCCGTTGCCCGAAGCGCGGCGTGACGATTATACTGCTTGGTCTTACGAAAACTGCATTTCATCGGACTCGCGCGGAGGGGATCACGTGGCCAGCGGCAAGTACTTGTTCACGAGCGAATCGGTCAGCATGGGCCACCCAGACAAGCTGGCCGACCAGATCTCCGACGGCATTCTGGACGCGCTCCTGGCGCAGGACCCGATGAGCCGCGTGGCTTGCGAGACATTGGTCACCACCGGCCTCGCGGTCGTGGCGGGCGAGATCACCACGAAGGCCGTAATCGACTACCAGGCGGTCGTCCGGCAAGTGATTAACGACGTCGGCTACACCGACGACGTCTCCGGCATCTCCGGCGACACCTGCGGCGTGATGGTTTCGATCCACGCCCAGAGCCCCGACATCGCCATGGGCGTCAACGAAGACGCCACGCAAGGCAAAGACGTGGGCGCCGGCGATCAAGGTTTGATGTTCGGCTACGCCTCGAACGACACGCCCGAATTGATGCCATTGCCGATCGCGCTGGCGCACCGCATCACGAACCGTCTGGCCGAAGCCCGCTTCAAGGGCGAAGTAAACTGGCTCCGCCCCGACAGCAAAAGCCAGGTGACGATCGAATACGACGGCGCGACGCCGATTCGCGTCGACACCGTCGTGGTTTCGACGCAGCATGCGCCGGAAGCCACGAACGACGTGATCCGCAAGTTCGTGATCGAGAAGATCGTCAAGCCACTGTTGCCGAAGGAATTGGTCACCGGCGAGATCACCTATCACATCAACCCGACGGGCAAGTTCGTCGTCGGCGGCCCGCACGGCGATTGCGGTCTCACCGGTCGCAAGATCATCGTCGACACCTACGGCGGCTGGGGCCGTCACGGCGGCGGCGCGTTCAGCGGCAAGGATCCCACGAAGGTGGATCGCAGCGCCGCCTACATGGCGCGCCACGTGGCGAAGAACATCGTCGCCTCCGGTTTGGCCGAGCGCTGCGAAGTGCAGTTGGCCTACGCAATCGGCGTCTCGGAACCGGTCAGCGTGAACGTCGACACCGATGGCACCGGCCGCATTGAAGAAGCCCGGCTCTGCGAACTGGTCCGCGAACTGTTCCCGCTGACGCCGAGCGGCATCATCAAGTACCTCGACCTGCGCCGCCCGATCTACCGCAAAACCGCCGCCGGGGGACACTTCGGCCGCGACGACCGCGACTTCACCTGGGAATCGACGCACCGCGCGGACGAGCTCGCCGAAGCCGCTGGCGCCGCCGCTTCCGCCCGCTGAGAAGTGGGAGTTGTAACCGCGAAACACGCGAAATGACGCGAAAATAGGATACGAACGGGAGTTATCCACGGAACACGCGGAAGGACACGGAAGCAGGGGTGGCTAATAGTTGATGGAGCCGACCGCTTCGATGGTTTTCCGTGTCATTCCGAGTGTTCCGTGGACAAGTTCGATTTCTCGTTTTCGCAAACTTTCGCGTCTTTAGCGGTTCCGAATTGAATTCACCTTCACGCGAGGTCAGGGATGACAGCCGCGTCGAATACGATTCCCTCCGCGCGCGGTTTCGCCGTGGAGGTCGGCTGCGCCGCCGTGACGGTCGGCGCGTTGCTCGCTGTCGGGCGGACGTCCGTGGCGATTTCCTTTTGGCCGGCGCTCGGTTTGAGCCTCGTTGGAGTCTTGGCCGTCGCCTCGACCACGGCGCCGCGTGGATTTCGGACCCCGCAGCTTTGGCGGCAGGCTCGCGGTTGGGTCGCGCTCTTGATCGCCATGCTCGCGTTGCAACTATTCGCGGCAGATCAATTGGCGCTCGCGGCGCTGTGGCTGCCGTATGGAACGGCGCTGATCTTACACATTGCGGCGCGGGGCAATCGCGGTTTCGCTACGGTTGCGAAAAACGACGCCGTACCGGGGAAATCGATTGCGGTGACCGAGATTCCGCCCTCAACAGACGACGCCGATTGGCGGCATCACATCGAGTATGCCCAATCGTACGACGCTGGCGGACTTAAGCAGGTCGCCGGCGTCGCGCGGTTGACGTTCCGTCCCGGCGAGCGCCAAACGGAATTGCATCTCGCCTTCTGCCCTTCGTTCGTCGGCGCACCGCGGCTCGATTGCCATCAAACCAGCGGCCCGGAAGCGCGAGTTAAGATCACGCAGACGATGCCCTACGGAGCCCGGGCGGAAGTCCAAAGACTCGACGCCACGGCGTGGAGCGTGATCACACTGGAATTCATCGCCACGCCAACTAAAGCGAACTTCAAGCAAGCGTCTTAATCGGATGCAATCCCGTAGGTCAGGCACCTTGGTCGAAGGAAAAAGGTGAGCACTTCGTCATCGCTTGCCACCATCCCTAATTCGCGCCGGCTAATTGCCTGACGGGTCGACGTGTTCTCGCGTCAGGCAATCTGCCAGCATCGGTGTGGGATGTTGCCGCGGTGAAAGGTAGCGCCGGGCGTCTTGACTTCGACCGGGGTGCCTGACCTACAAAATGCCTGGCAGGCGTGCTTCGGAAGGCTCCCAGAAAACGGCCGAGGCGCGACGACCCTCGGGTCGCCGCGCCCCTCCGCTTTGCCGGCTTGGTGATCCGCAACTCACTCAGGGTGCTACATCACGGCTTGCTTGCGACGCACCAACCCGGCCAAAGGGGCTTGCCGTGGGCCCGCTCCGCGGACGGCCAACGAAACGCTTCGCGGTCCCACGGCAAGTGGGTGGGTCTCCTTCGGGCAATCTTCTTCGCCGCCTCGGTCGGTGATGCATGGCCAATCGTCTCCCGCGGCCCCGGCGGCCCGCAGGGATTTCGTGGTCGCGGCATCCTTCTCGGTCGGTTCGGCGTCGACCGGCGGGCGGGCGAGCAGCTCACTGCGAGCGATGCGAACATTCTTGGGGGCGTCGATCCCGACGCGAACGACGTTCCCCTTCAGACGCACGATCGTGATCGTGATATCGCGGCCGATCTTGATCTGTTCGTTCAGCTTGCGAGTGAGCACCAACATGGCATTCTCCTTGGCGTTGACTTAGGCCTCCTCAATGCGAGCCCCTAAAAGCAACGGCCATGCCAAACAGATGTTCACTATCGCAGATTAGCGCAAACGTCGTTCCCGGAATCACTTACGCGCGCAACAAGCCCCGTCGGCACAATCGGAACTGAACAAAAGAATACAAACGCCGTGTAAGCGTTACCAAACGCGGGGCCGAGCGGCGGCTATTCCGGGGCGGTTTCGGCTTTGGTGCGCTCGAAGAAGGCCGGCCCCTGAACTTGGATGCTGAGGACGTCCGCGACCGGCACGGCCACGTCGTTCGTCTTCATAACAAACACCGTCTGGGTGAACATCCCGCCCACGAAAGGCAGTTCTCCCAACACGGGGATGCTTCGCTTGGTGGCGACACCGCTCTTTTCGGTAACGGACCATCGGTCGACGGTGACGTTGGTCAGTTCGCCTCGGGCCTTGGTCAGCTTGCCTCGATCGACATACTGAATTGCGACCGTGTCGCCAACTTCGGGCCACTCCGGAAGTTGTTCTTCTAGAGCTTTGTCGGCGCCAGGCTGGTGCTCCACGATTTGAACCGCGTCAGCGGGCAGCAGTTGGACATGGCGTTCTCGGCCGATGCCGACATTATTGCGAGAGACCATCTTGAAGAGGCGGCTGCCTGGCTTGCTCGGTACGAGAATGTTCCTACCTGGCACGACTTCTAGCAGCGACACCCATTGCTCGTCCGCATGCATCAATTCACCGGAGAACTGCTCCGTCACGCCGGCGCGGGAGACGTCGACGGTATAGGTATCTCCCACGACCCAATTCGCAGCGGCGACTTCTTCCGCGACCGCTTGCGCGTGAGAGAATTGCGCATATACGAGAGCAAGGCAGAGGCTGGATAGTAGTTGTCGCAATTGGCGCATCGATTCGTCCTACGTGAGCAGTTACGGCTTGCCACGTGTTCCGCCGGGTTACACTTGTTCTCCGTCTAACCCTGATTCGCGGCCCAGAAGTTCGACGACGGGCGCCTTCTATGAAGGCTGTTCGTTGGTCCGAGGGGGCCGGCGGTGTTTTCCTTCTTCGGCCTCGTTCAACGCACACACCTGCACTTACTCGTCGTGATCGTCCAAGCCCACGAACCGTGCTACACTTGACATGGCTCGTTGCTCCAAAAAGGGTCTGGGCTTAGGCCTCATCGCCCTGCACTCGCTTGAACCCTCGAAGCCTCGAGCCTTCATCCCTATCTGGGGCTGGGGCGAATATTGAGGCAACCACGTCGAACAAGCTGGGGCATCGTGGCATGCGCGATCATGATTTAACGAAGTCCCAGTGAGTTCAACTTTAGCCATACTGAGACTAAGCGCCCCTGCCTCAGGCACCCCGCGTCAGCTCCATCCACCATGGAACGCTACATCACCACCGCCCAAGCGCGCGAGGTCGATCGCCGCGCTGTGAGCGACTGCGGTATGTCTGGCCTGGTGTTGATGGAGAATGCCGCGCGCGGGACACTCTTGGTGATGTTGCGATTGGGCGTCGCCGGACCGGTCGCGATCTGCTGCGGTTGGGGCAACAACGGCGGCGACGGGCTGGCGCTGGCGCGCCTGCTGGACGCCGAGGGCTACGACGTCCGCGTGGCGCTCTGGGCGTTGAATTCCAATCTGAGCCCCGACGCCTCCGCCAATCTCGGCATCCTGCGGCACTGCAACGTGCGATTGGAGCTGTACGAACCGGCCGATCTGCTGGAAACGCATCCGGCGCTGTTGCAGGGCGCAGATTGGGTCGTCGACGCGCTGTTCGGCACCGGCTTCCGTGGAGAATTCCGTCCGCCGTACGGCGCGGTCGTGCGCCAATTAAATCAAGCCACCGCGCGGCGATTGGCCATCGACGTCCCCAGCGGCCTCGACGCCAACACTGGTCACGCGGCGGAAAACACCTTCCGCGCCGACCACACGGTGACCTTCGTGGCCCCCAAAATCGGCTTCCGCGAACCGTCCGCGGCGCCTTATCTAGGGCAAGTCCATGTCGCCCAAATCGGCGCCCCGCGAAGGTTGATCGAGGACGTCCTACGCGATTGAACCGCGGCGGCGCAATGGATTAGCCCGCGAAACACGCAAAACACGCGAAAAGGGGGAGGGCGAGTTGTCATCATATGCGTCACGGTACCGGAATCGAAACTTAGTCTCCTTTTTTCGTGTGTTTCGCGTGTTTCGCGGGCGAATCCTCCGCGATTCAGTTCATCTGGAATTGCCGTAGCCTGAGGGTGGCGGAATGTGGGATAATTCGGCGGTTTCCTGACGGGCCTGGGAATGGAGTCTTGGCTGGATGCGGCGGATATTGCAGTACCTGGGGTATGTGACGGCGCGGGTGCTGATCGCCGTGGTGCAGGCCGTGCCGTTGGAGTGGTGCGCCGAGTTCTCGC